>CBEVZC010000001.1:0-73418 GCA_965554225.1 uncultured bacterium
GCAACGTCTATTATTTTTGTTGCCTTCGGTTACATTCTTTATGACTCAATTCGATTTAGTTTATTTGGAACATTCCTGCTTCTAAATTGTTTTATTTAATACTGGTTTTTTGTATATTTAATGTTCAAAAAGGAGAAAAATTATGGCTAAAACACAAACATTTGCAGATAAAGCAAAGGGAAAGACTAAAACTTCCCAAATTACAGTGAAATTTATAAAAACCGTTAAAAATGAAAAGGGCAGCTATAAATTTCAAGAAAAATTTGTTAAACTGGACGATATCGGCAAAGTTACAACTTTACAATAATTATCTGCATTATTTAGGGCTAAGAGATTAGCCCAACTTTCTTAAAGCTAATTGTAATTCTACCTTTTCTCCTTTTCATCAACTGCATTATTAACCGGTCTGTTTGGTTAAAACGTTTAGACTTAGGGTTTAAATTAAACTCAAAAAAACTCTTTTATTCGACTAAATAAGAAAACTTTAAGTATAGATCAGTTTTTCACTTCACTTATCGAAAGGAGTTTGCTATGATTGTTCCTAAAAAACTGAAGTTTTATGGTATAAAAGATTTAGAAAATCTACCGCAACTAAGAAAATTGTCCGACGAGGATAGGTTTTCTATAAAAGTTGCCGCTCACGTTCTCCCGTTTCGAACAAATAATTATGTAGTAGAGGAACTTATCGATTGGAACAATGTTCCTAACGATCCGATGTTCAAATTGACTTTTATGAATAGCGATATGCTATTACCCGAACATTATGATATGATGTATAGGGCTTTGACCAACAACCATTCACAAAACGAAATAAAAGAGTTAGCCAATGAAATTCGGTACGAACTAAATCCTCATCCTGCTGGTCAATTAACAGCTAATATTCCCATGTTAAATAACGAAATTGTTTCCGGAGTGCAGCATAAGTATAAGGAAACAGTGCTGATTTTCCCAAGCAGCGGACAAACATGTCATGCTTATTGTACTTTTTGTTTTAGGTGGGCTCAATTTGTCGGTATGGATGATTTAAAGTTTGCGACAAAAGAATCAATACAGTTTCAGGCGTATTTAAAAGATCATAAGGAAGTTACTGACGTGCTTATTACAGGTGGTGATCCGATGGTTATGAGTCTGGCCAAATTAAAAGTTTATATCGAACCGCTTTTAGATCCCGAATTTGAGCATATAAAGAATATCAGAATCGGAACTAAGTCTCTATCTTATTGGCCTTACAAATATGTTACAGATAAAGATGCGGATGAACTGCTTAAATTTTTTGAGAGGATTGTAAACTCCGGGAAACACCTTGCATTTATGGCTCACATGAATCATTGGGTTGAACTATCTACTGGTGTAGTAAAGGAAGCTGTTAAAAGAATCAGAAGTACCGGTGCGGAAATAAGATCACAATCCCCACTAATAAAATACATAAATGATGACAGTGAAGTTTGGGCGAAGATGTGGAAACAGCAGGTAAAGATGGGTATAATTCCTTATTACTTTTTTGTTGCTAGAGATACAGGTGCTCAGCATTATTTTAAAATACCTCTGGTAAAAGCATTTACCATTTATAGAAATGCATTTAAAAAAGTTTCCGGTTTGGTACGTACTGTCCGCGGTCCGTCAATGTCTGCTACTCCCGGGAAAGTAGCTATTGAAGGTATTGCGAAAATTAATGGTGAAAAAGTTTTTTTACTGAACTTTATTCAAGCCAGAAATCCCGATTGGGTTAAACGGCCGTTTTTTGCACAATACGATGATTCGGCAACTTGGCTTGATGATCTAACTCCTGCTTTTGGAGCTGAGAATTTCTTTTACGAAGATGAGCTGGAAAGAATGATAGATAGAAAATTTGAGCGTGTAAAAGCCGAAGCGATTTAGTTAATTGAGAAGAAATAATTTTCGTTTCCTGCCAAAGAAAAGACGGGAAAACTGTTGCAACCGGAAGGATATGTGCTTCAGTGTTATGCCGGACTTGTTCCGGCATAACATCCTTTGTAAGAGCAGTTCAAAATAAAATTGAAAAAGACGTGAATAAAATGTTTTCCTTTATTATCCTGAAACAACTTCAATCTTATCATTAAGTTCCCGGCGGAGTAAGTTTTCTATAGCAACAAGCGTTCCTTGAATAGCACTTGGACAAGTTCCGCAGGCTCCTTGATAACGGATAAATAATCTATTGCCCTCAAGTTTTAAAACTTCAAGCCCGCCGCCGTCTCCGGCAAGCGCGGGACGAACCCTTTTATCTAAAATATCGTTTATTGTACGTAAAGAATCGTTCTCTTGACGTTGTATACTTTCCGGTGAATTATCTTCAGGAGGAATAAGATTTTTATTGAAAGCTTTAATAAAGTTAACAAACGGCATTTGAATATTACCCCAGCTTGCATCAGGTTCTTTTTCAATAGTGATAAATCGTTCCATATAAAAAACGGATTTTATACCGCCAATATTGAAAATACCCTTTGCAAGAGGATCCGATTCGGCTTCGCTTTTTTCTAGGAAACTGCGTGTTTCACGATTTAATAAATTTTCGTTTAATATAAATTTTAACGCTTGTGGGTTCGGTGTTAGATCTACATCTTGTACCATTAACATTGTTTTATAACCTAAATTAATTAATATTTGTAAAATATAATTACTGCTACACAATCATATCATTTTTTTTAGTCCTTTTCAAGGAACTTTTCAAAGGCTTTTCTTTCTTCCGGGGTCATCCTATGAACTTTCATTGTTTCTCTATTGATAAATAAACCTTTCTGCTGACCCTCAGCGACCAATTTCCCTTCGCTGTTATAGAATCTAAATTCCATAATTGCGGAAGCGTTCATTAAATCGGAAAACCAGACTTCAATTTCAACTTTTTCATCAACATAAACCGATTTTTTATATTTTATATTTGTCTCAACTAAAACGGGTGCAATATTTGTCTTGGCAAGTTCGGAAACCGGCAGACCAAGCGCTTGCAGTAATTTTAACCTTCCTATTTCCATCCACTGTATGTAAACAATGTTGCTAACATGTCCTACAAAATCAATTTGATATGTATAAACTTCAACTTCAAATTTTACTTTGCTCATTTTTGTCCTTTAGTTTAAGCTATTTTCTATTATCAAGAAGAAGAACAAATTCACCTTTAAGATTTTTCCGTTCTACTTCATTTAAAATATTCTTTACGCTATCGCGAAATATACGTTCTTCGTTCATAGTTAATTTATATGCAAGAATTACAAATTGATCTGCTCCGAAATTTTTAACAATATCGGAAAGTAGTCTTTTCAATCTATAAGGAGTTTCCATAATTATAACAAGTTCCTTAATCCTTTTTAATTTGAGTAATTCTTTTTGACGAATTTCTTTTTTCGGTGAGAGCCATCCGAAGTAATAGAACTTTTCAATATCTAATCCGGAAGCGACAAGCGCCGGTAAGATTGAACTAGCGCCGGGAAGCGGAATTATTCGAATTTTAAAAGAAATACATAATTCAACAAGTATATGCCCGGGGTCCGAAAACAAAGGTGTTCCGGCATCCGAAATAAGGGCTGCGGATTTATTGGATAATATTTTGTTTACCAGATCTTGTGCAACTTCTTTTTCATTATGCTCATTTAATGAAACCAGCTCGTTTTTAATATTAAAGTGAGCCAATAAACGTCTGGCGGGTTTGTATTCTTCGCATATAATGAAATCCACGGATTCGAGAATTTTCAGTCCTCTCAAGGTTATATCATCATAATTGCCTATTGGTACAGGAACTATATAAAGGGCTGAATTCATAAAAATATAAAATTAGGTTGTTTAAATTAAAATTTGAAATATAATAAAAATGCCGGAAGTTAAACCGGCAAAAAAAGTCAGGCTACAGAACATTATTTTAGTAATTCGGCAACTTTATCATACACTTCGTTTAAATTTACTTTTACTCTTTCCACGGTTCTTCTTACTTTTATTTCAATCATATTCTCTTTTAAAGCACGTTCACCAACAATTATTTGAACAGGTAAACCTATTAAATCTGCATCGGCAAATTTATAGCCTGCCTGTACACCTTTCCGGTCGTCAAAAAGAACTTCATATCCATTTTTAGTAAGTGTATCGTAAATTTTTTCGGAGGCTTCAACCACATTATCTTTTTTCATGTTTAACCCCAATAAATGGATTTGGTAAGGAGCTAAATTTTTATCCCATAAAATTCCACGCTCGTCATAATTTTGTTCGATATAACAGGCTAAAACTCTGTCAACGCCAATACCGTAACTTCCCATTATTATCGGGTTTTCTTTTCCGTTCTCATCCAAAAACATTGCTCCCAAACCTTCGGAATATTTTGTACCCAGTTTGAATATATGTCCAAGTTCAATCGCTTTAAATACTTCCAATTTTTCTTCGCATTTCGGACAAGCTTCACCGGTTTCAACGGTTCTTAAATCGTAATATTCAATATTCGGGACATCTCTTTTAAGATATATTCCGCCAATGTGGAAATCATTTTTATTTGCACCGCTGTATAGGTTGTTGGCGTTTTCTAATCTTAAATCGGCAATAATTTTATGTTTAAATCCAATTGGACCGATTGAACCTGCATCGGCGCCGGTAATCCCTTTTAATTCATCCGTGTGACCCGGACGAACCGTACCGCCTAAAACCGATTCTAGTTTGGTTTCATTCACTTCATCGTTTCCCGACATAAGAACGAGTACCGGTTCCTCATTATAGATATATACCCGAGATTTAGCGGTTTCCCGTTCGTCAATATTTAAGAAATCACAAAGCTCATCGATCGACTTAATATTGGGAGTACTTATTTCGTAAACTTCTTTGCTTTCTTCCTGTCTTTTAACCGGATCAATTTTAGATTGGGCAACCTCAACATTTGCCGCATAGCCGCAGTTCTCACAATATGCAACGGTATCTTCACCGGCATCGGATTTTACCATAAACTCTTCCGATTTACTACCGCCCATTGCACCGCTTGATGCACCGACAATAAAATATTTTATTCCACATCTATTAAAAATATTTCTGTACGCTCCATCATGAAGTTTGTAAGAAGCATCCAAACCTTCCCAGCTCGAATCAAAAGAATATGCATCTTTCATTAAAAATTGTCTTCCGCGTATAACCCCGCTTCTTGGTCTGGCTTCGTTTCTGAATTTAGTTTGAATCTGATACCAAATCTGCGGCATTTCTTTGTAAGATTTTAAAACCCCTTTCGCATGATAGGTCATTATTTCTTCATGAGTGGGAGCTAAAACATAATCGCGGTTTTTAATATGAAACATCGTATCTCCGAATGCTTCAACCCGGTTCGTCTGTTCCCAAATTTCTTTTGGATTCAATGCAGGTAAATGAAATTCCTGTCCGCCTATTGCGTCCATTTCTTCGCGAATAATTTCGGTTATTTTTTTTATCACTTTATAACCGAGTGGAAGGAATGAATAAATCCCAGCCGATAACATCCTTATCATACCAGCTCTAACCATTAGTTTGTGACTGGGAATAACAGCATCAGCCGGGTCTTCTTTTAACGTTGGTATAAAAGCTTTGCTAATTTTCATTATAGTATTTTAATTGTTTTAAAATTAGCCTCAAAAATAAGAAATGTAGCAACCAAATAAAAACAGACCGGGAATTGTAAATCGTCAAATATTTTTAATAGATTACTTTGTTAATAACGTATTATTGAGGAATTTAATGTGAACACCAGAATAAATATAAGTTCGGGTACTTTTTGGGAGGATAAGGTCGCATACTCAAGGGTAGTAAGAAAAGGAAACAATATATTTGTTACGGGAACGGTTGCGGTTGATAAAGATGGAAATGTTATCGGTTCTAATGCTTACGAACAGACAAAGTTTATACTTTCAAAAATTAAAGAATACTTAGAGAAAGCGGGTGCGTCTTTAGAAGATGTTGTGAGGACACGAATGTTTGTAATTAATATTGATGATTGGGAACAAATTGGTAAAGCACATGCCGAATTTTTTAAAGATATAAAACCGGCGACAACAATGGTTGAAGTGAGTAGATTAATCGGTAAAGATTTACTTGTTGAAATTGAAGCTGATGCAATTTTATAAACTAATTGAGTAGGAAGTTATGAAGAAAAGATCAATTGGAGATATGCCGCCAGAAGAGTTTAGGAAGTACGGTCATGAATTAATTGACTGGATTGCGGATTATCTAATCAATATTGAACAATATCCGGTTTTACCTACAGTAGAGCCGGGCGAAGTAAAGGAAAAATTTCCACAAAATCCTCCCGAAAATGGAGAAGATATAAAAAAAATTCTTTCTGACATTGATGGAAAAATCATTCCGGGAGTTACTCACTGGAATCATCCTAAATTTATGGCATACTTTAATTCTACTTCAAGCGGACCGGGAATTCTGGCTGAATTATTAACTGCTGCATTAAATCAAAATGGGATGAACTGGAAATCGTCTCCAATTGCAGCCGAACTGGAGGAAGTTACACTTGATTGGTTAAGACAAATGTTGGATTTACCGGCAAAATTTTGGGAAATAATTTACGATACTGCTTCCATTAGCTCGCTTCATGCAATTGCTTCTGCTAAAACTCAAGTCGAGCAGCAAAGGAAAGATAAAAGTTTACTTAATAAACTATGTCTCTATTTTTCGGAGCAGGCACATTCTTCTATTGAAAAGGATGCATTATTTTTAGGAATTAAAAAAGAAAATATTAGAAAAATTAAAATAGATAACGCTTTTAGAATGATGCCGGGAGAGTTAAGGAATCAAATAAATAAGGATTTGGAAAATAATTTAATTCCATTTTGCGTTGTCGCTACAATTGGAACTACTTCTACAACCAGCATCGATCCGGTTCCTGAGATTGCCAAAATATGCAAAGAAAAAAATATTTGGCTTCATATTGATGCTGCTCATGCGGGCGTTGTTGCAATAGTTCCCGAAATGCGCTTTATTCTTAATGGAGTTGAAAATGCCGATTCTATTGTTGTTAATCCGCATAAGTGGCTTTTCATGCCTATTGATATCAGTGTTTATTTTACGGCGAAACCGGAAATTCTGAAACGAACATTTAGTCTTATACCGGAATATTTAAAAACTGAGCATGATAACTCGGCAATAAATTATATGGACTACGGGATTCAATTAGGCAGGAGGTTCCGCTCACTTAAACTCTGGTTTGTTATTCGATATTTTGGTGTTGAGGGCTTAAGGAATATATTAAGAGAGCACATAAAAGTAGGAAGGCAATTTACTGACCTTATAAATAAACATCCGCAATTTGAAGTCCTTGCACCTGTTCCGTTCAGCACGGTATGTTTTAGAGCAATTCCAAATTTGGAAATTGGCGAAACTAAGCTAAATGAATTAAATGAACGTTTGATGAATGAAATGAATAAAACGGGAAAAGTTTTTTTGAGCCATACTAAATTGAATAACAAATTTGTTATAAGATTAGTTGTTTCGGGAATTAGGACAAAAGAAGAACACATGCTGGAAGTTTGGGATTTGCTGCAAAAAACTTTATCGGAATTAATAGAAAATGAATATTAGATTTACGGTTCAAAAAAATTTCTATTTTAAACGGGAAATAAATGAATCAATTAACTGAATTTGGCATACTGGCATTTACATCCTTGTTTACAATGGTTAATCCACTTGGAGTAATACCGGTTTATATTTCATTAACGGGTGATCTTGGAACGAAAGAAGCTAAGCGAGTAGCCGTAAAAGCAACAATCACAGCTTTAATTATCCTTATGCTTTTTGCTGTGGGTGGTAAATTCATTTTCGACTTCTTCTCAATTTCAGTTAATAGTCTGCGTATTGTAGGTGGAATAATATTTTTCATTGCAGGATATGATATGCTTCAGGCAAGATTTATAAGAACCAAATTGCAAAGTGAATCGGATGATGAATTTGCGAATGATATTTCATTAACTCCTTTGGCAATTCCAATAATTTGCGGACCCGGTGCGATAACCGTTTCCATTGTTCTTTTTAACGATGCTTCGGTAATGCCTCAAAAACTTGTTTTACTTTTGGCAATTATATTGGTTTTGGTGATTACTCTTTTATTCCTTTTAAGCGCCCGAAAAATAATGCGTTATTTAGGAGAGAATGGTAATAAAGTTCTTATGAGAATAATGGGACTGATAGTAATGGTGATTGCCGTTGAGTTTATAATAAACGGACTACGCCCCATACTTAGAGAAATATTTAAGATAAGCTAAATTTGAAAAACAAAAATGAGAAAAGGCAGCAAAAATAATGCTGCCTTTTAAGTATTAGTCTTTTACAACTTCAACTTCTTGCGCTTGCTCGCCTTTTTGGCCTTGTTCAACTACAAATTGAACTTTTTGACCTTCTTCCAAAGCACGATATCCATCGCCGATTATTGAAGAATAATGTACGAAGACGTCAGCGCCTCCGCTTCTTTCGATAAAGCCATAACCCTTTGTGGCATTGAACCATTTAACAGTTCCGGTTTCACGTTCTGCCATTGAAACTAACTCCTAAAAAACTATAAATAAAATATTTAGATATGCAGATAATTTTTCAATAAATACTACTAAAAAGTTTTAATAATCTTTATTTAAAAAAGAATACTGCTATTAATGTAAAATACTAAATATTATAATTATTTCAAATTACAACGGAAAATATTTTACTTGGCAAAAAGTCAAACCTAGTTGAAATTCGAGAGACTCCCAGAAATTAAGCAACCATTGACTTCTCAAGTTTTAGTTCGGTTTTTAATGCATCTCTTAATAAGTAAAGTTTTTTGTGATTATTTATTTTTCTCATTCTCGATTCTGTTTCTAACAACCCCATTGCAATCCAGCGAGCTAACATATCCGGTGATTTCCAATGTTTTATCTTTCTTAAGTATGAAGCCAACTTAGAGTTAACATTTTCTATCGAATTAGTTGTAGTTAGTGATCTGCCCAACTCTGCTGCTAAGCCTAACCTATGAAGCGTTAATGTTTCCTCCAACCCCTCAGTTAACGAATTTGCTGCCGATCTGTTTATCTTCACTAATTCGTTTCTTATTTCTATTAACTTCGTTTTTGCTTTTTCATAATCCGGCTCACTATAGGCCGATTGTAATTTTACCCTAAATACCGGTGTGTCTTTTTCACTCAAATAACTTACTACATTTTCCCGCTTATGCCACTGGCATCTCTGTACTAAACAATAATTTCCAAAGGTTTCTTTTACCGCTTTCCTTAATCCTTTCGAGCCATCTAAAAGACAAAACAATCCCTCCTCAAACCGAAAATTTCTTTCAAGCAAATTCTTCAATAATTCTTTTACTGATTTTGAGTTCTCTGTTGTTGTCTCGATAAACCCCAACAATAGCTTTTCTCCGCTCATTGTTATTCCGAGGCAGATTACTATTTGCTCTTTTACTAAATACTTACCGTCTATCAGCAATCCTACAAAATCATACCTGCCTAAATCTCTTTTCTCAAATTCTTTTAACGCTGATGTGCTATTGTCTATAAACTTCCGGCTTATTGTTGATTGACTTAAACCGAAGCTTTCTGCCATTGTTCTGCTCAATTCTCCATAATCTTTTTGACTCAAACCCAACAACACACTTTTTATCATTCTTTCATTTGGGCTTTCTTGTTCTTTTAGTGATGAATAAGCATCGTTGTTTTCTGCCTTTTTTGTTATTGCATCAAAATAACGGGGAACTTTTATTTTAACTTTTTCATCTCCTACTTTTATGCTTCCCGGATTATAACCCCAGCGTGAATATCGTCTTTCTCCTTCCGGTTTATGCTTATAACGCTCTCCACATTTTTCTACTACTGATGACTCCATTATATTATTTGCTACTATTTTCATTATCTCTGTGTAGTCTTGAAATAAACTTATCTGATAATCCAGCCTTTGTGATTCTAACCATTCAAGATTTTTTTCACTATAATTTGTATCTTTCATTTTGAGACTCCTTTGTTTAGTGTTATTATTTTTTTGAATTAAATAAAATTACTAATTTCTTTGGAGTCTCTCTTTTTTTTATTCAATTTCAACTAGCTATGAATATACACCTAATTAAATTATGGACTTGTTTCCTTTTTTTATAAAATCTAAAAGGATGTTGTGCATTATAGCTTTATAGATCTGTTAGGAAATATCGGTGTTGCATTTATAATAGTTACATACTTGCTGCTCCAATTAAATAAGATAAATAGTAAAGGGCTTTTGTACTCTTCATTAAATGCGATGGGTGCATTTTTAGTAATCCTTTCACTGATTCAAAATTTTAATCTTTCAGCGTTTATAATTGAAGGATTCTGGCTTATTATAAGTCTTATCGGCTTGATTAGATTTCTCACTAAAAAGTAGAGACAAAATACATGGGTGAGTTTTATAAATTATCATTATTTTCATAAGTTAAAAAAATAATTACGGAGTAAAATACAAATGGCGGAAAATATACCTGTTGAGTTCGAAAATATTGGAGAATACAACCAAGCTGTTCTTCAACAACTTATAAATAACAATGCACTGCTTCATGTGCTTTTGGATATCGAAGTAAATAAATTAGCTCAAGATATGGTTAAAGATGAAATGGTAAGTGAGGATTATGACCTTGCTTTAAAAGAAAAACGAAATGAATTAAAGATGCAGATTAATGAAAAGATCCGTGAGTATAAATTACATGCTCTGGCGGATATTAATTTAAAAAAGTGAGCTAATAATTTATGATTATAAATATTTTATTTGTTGGTGATATTGTAGGTAAACCGGGACTTCAAATGGTCCAAACATGGTTACCAAGTTTAGCTAAAAAATATAAAGCGGATTTTATTATTGCAAACGGAGAAAATTCAGCCGACGGAAAAGGTTGTACGGAAAAAGAAGGGAAAGCAATTTTTGCTTTGGATGTTGATGTGATAACGAGTGGTAATCATATATGGGATAAGCGTCAATCGCAAGAATACTTAAAAACGGAAAATAGAATTTTACGTCCCTTAAACTATCCTAAAGGAACATACGGGAGAGGATTTATTATTGCCGGATCGAAAAAAGGAAAAGTTGGTGTTCTGAATCTTCAAGGAAGAGCTTTTATGGCTCCGATAGATTGCCCGTTTAGAGCAGCAGATTGGGCAATTAGCAGAATACAACAAGAAACAAAAGTTATTTTTGTTGATTTCCATGCCGAAGCAACAGCCGAAAAACTTGCCTTAGCAAATTATATAAAAGGCAAAGTAAGTGCAGTAATTGGAACCCATACGCACATACAAACAGCTGACGAAAGAATATTCCCTGAAGGAACTGCTTACCTAACTGATTCCGGAATGACGGGACCGTATGATTCGGTCATCGGAATGAAAACCGACGCTGCTATTAATAGGTTCCTGTATCAAACGCCGCAAAAATATCAATCTGCTACCGAAAATAACCATTTATGCGGTGTAGCGCTAAAAGTTGAGACCGAAACAGGTCATGCTTTAGAAATTGAACGAATTTGTTTGCCTGAGTTTGAACGTAAAGTTGTTTAAAATGTTAAATTTTCCTTTACCCCGTTTAGATAAAGATAAATTGTTAAGAAGTTATCTAAGAAAATATTGCCGGCTTCAACCGGGAGATATTTGGGAGGATAAGCAATCAGGACATAAAGTAGGGTGCTTGGATGCAACGGATATCAAAGCTGTTCAAGAGTTCTGTAAATACGAAAAAGCTGTCCTTGCAATTCAAGATCCGCCTTATAATTTGGTGGCATTTAAAAAACGAAATATTCAAAATTTTCTAAAGTGGTGTGAAAAGTGGGTGCAAACATCAGAAATGGTTCTTGCAGATAATTCCTCATTATACATTTGGCTTGGAGCGGACCAAAAAAATAATTTAGAACCTTTTGCCGATTTTATTTTAATGATGAAGTCTTCTAATTTTGATGTTAGAAGTTTTATTACAATGCGGAACCAGCGTGGTTACGGAACACAAAAAAATTGGATGTCGGTTAGACAGGAATTACTTTATTACATTAAAGGTAAGCCGACTTTTAATACCGAATACGTATATACCGATATTCCCAAAGTAGTAAAAGGTTATTTTAAAGAAATAAGCGGAAAGAAAACCGAAAATTTAGAAAGAAGTAAATCGGATAAAATAAGAGCGGGAAATGTTTGGATTGATATTCAGCAGGTCTTTCACCTGATGGAAGAAAATGTTAACGGCTGCTTTGCTCAGAAACCGTTGAAAGCAATTGAGAGAATTATTAATGTATCCAGTAATAAGGATGATATTGTATTGGATTACTTTTCACATTCCGGTACTACGCTTTTAGGAAGCGAAAGACTAAACAGAATTTGTTATACTATTGATATAGAACCGATTTATTGTGAAATTTCTATTAGAAGAATTGAAAATTATCGCGAGAAAGGTAAGATCGGGTGGCAAAATTCAAATCCCTTTGCCGGAGAAATTGCGAAAGATAAAGATCTTAAATCATATTTGGAAAACAAATATGGAATTACTGTCCCGCAGAATTTATAAAAGTTATAGAGTAAGAAATGACAATTATTGATGGCAAAAAAGTTGCAGCTGATATTCGTGAAGAATTGAAAGAAAAAATATCCAAATTAAAATTCGAGCATAATAAAATTCCCGGATTGGTTGCTATACTCGTCGGCAGCAATCCCGCATCTCAAGTATATGTAAGGATGAAAAGTAAAGCCTGCGATGAAATTGGTATTTATTCGGTAGTAGAAAAACTTCCTTCACAAACGAGTAAAGAAGAGCTTTTAACAATTATTCAAAAATATAATAACGATGATAGATTTAACGGAATTTTAGTGCAGCTTCCTTTACCGGTACATATAAATGAAGATAAAATAATTGAAGCTATTTTACCTTCAAAAGATGTTGACGGTTTTCACCCGATTAATATTGGTAAGCTAATGATTGGACAGGATACATTTGAATCTTGTACACCGGCCGGAATAGTTGAGTTATTGAAAAGATACAAGATCGAGACAAAAGGAAAGCATGTAGTTGTTCTTGGGAGAAGCAATATTGTTGGTAAGCCTGTTGCAAATCTTTTACTCCAGAAAAAGGAAGGAGCTAATGCTGTTGTTACGGTTTGTCATTCCGCTGCAAAAAATTTAAAAGATTATACATTAACTGCCGATATTTTAATTGCCGCTATAGGCAGAGCAAATTTTGTTACGGCAGATATGGTAAAAGAAGGAGTTGTTATAATTGATGTCGGGATCAACAGAATTGAAGATGATTCGAGAAAAAGCGGTTATAGGTTGGTTGGTGATGTTGATTTTGAAAATGTTTCAAAAAAATCTTCTTATATTACACCTGTCCCGGGCGGTGTTGGTCCAATGACAATAGCAATGTTATTGCAGAATACATATAAATCATTTTTAAAAAGTAACAATTATAATCTGGTTTAAATTATGAATACATCAAGTATAGACAAAATTGTATCGCAGGTTTTTACGGAGAAAGCTCTGAGGGATTATTACAAAGTAGAAGAAACCTGTAATGGCTGGGAAAGGAATGTTGTTGATCAGCCGACCGCTGTAAAAAATATTATTGAGAATGGCGCCGAAAGAATAGCCGCCGGCATTGGTGTTGGGGACGAGTTGTCTGACAGATCTATAGCTCGGATGATTGATCATACTTTACTAAAACCTGAAGCTACTCCCGATGATATTACTAAACTTTGCGGAGAAGCTAAACAGTATCATTTCGCATCGGTATGTATTAACCCGGGTTATGTCCCTAAATGTTCTAATCTACTCAAGAATACCGATGTTAAAGTTTGTACGGTGATCGGTTTCCCGTTAGGAGCCACATCTACCGAGGCTAAAAGAGCCGAAGCCGAACAAGCTCTGCGTGACGGTGCCGAAGAAATTGATATGGTTATAAACATAGGGAGACTAAAAGCCGGTGAGTACCAATATGTATTTCACGATATCAATCAAGTTGTGCTTGCCGCCAAACGTTTTGGGGCGGTTGCAAAAGTAATTATAGAAACAGCGCTTCTTACGGACGAAGAAAAAGTTAAAGCATGTTTAATAAGCAAGGAAGCAAAAGCGGATTTTGTGAAAACATCTACTGGGTTTAGTAAAGGCGGAGCAACTGCGGGAGATATTGCTCTTATGAAATATGTTGTAGGCAGTGCGGTGGGCGTTAAAGCGTCCGGTGGAGTACGATCGTTGGAAGATGCCGAATTAATGATTAAAAGTGGTGCAGATAGAATTGGCGCCAGTGCAAGTGTTAAAATTGTTACCGGCGAGAAAGCTTCTAATGGTTATTGATTTAATAGTTCATAAAACCGATGATGGTTTTACTGCGGAAGTCCCTTCCCTCAAAGGATGTGAAACATGGGCGCACAAAGAGGACGAAGTTATTGAAAAAACAGTCGATTTAGTCAAATATTATTTAGCACTTTCGGATGAAACAAAAATTATTGTAGATAAAGCCAGAAAGTATTCTAATAAGATAGTTTATAAAATTATTTTTGATAAAAATAGTCAGTGAGAAAATTTAAAACTGAAAAGCGTATTGCTAAGATTACAAAAGCTGTTAAATCCCGTCAGTTTTCCTTAAAAGTTGTATTGGAAAATATTCATGATCCGCACAATGTAAGCGCAATATTCAGAACTTGCGATGCGGTTGGAGTTCCGAAAATTACTCTTCTTTATAACCGTGAAACATTTCCGAAGATCAGCAAAACATCTTCAGCCTCTTCTAAAAAATGGGTTGATTACGAAAAATACTATGATGTAAAAGAATGTTTTGATCAATTACATAAAGACGGTTATAAAATATATGCGTCTGCAATTAGTGAGAATGCTAAAAATCTTTATGATTTGAATTTAACCGAAAAAGTTGCTGTTGTGATGGGGAATGAACATCGTGGAGTATCCGAGGAAGTAATGGATTTAGCGGATGGGATACTTTTTATTCCTATGCGGGGAATGATTCAGAGCCTTAATGTTTCGGTTGCAGCAGCGGTTGTTCTATTTGAAGCCCAACGACAGAGAGCAGAAAAAGGAATGTACAATAACAGTGAGTTGGCCGAAAGCGATCTGGAAAAATTAATTGATGAATGGTGTGAGAAGTGAAAGAGAACTTAAGTCATATTACTAAAGTAAAAGGAGACCTTTATCTTCCCGGCGATAAGTCAATTTCACATCGCTCAATAATGTTTTCGGCTTTAGCGGACGGGGAATCTGTAATAAATAATTGTTCAACATCGGAAGATGTAGAATCAACAATTAAGTGTTTTCGTCAGTTAGGCTCTACAATTAGTAGAAACTCAAATGAAATTTTAGTCTTGGGTAAAGGATACAAGGGATTTAAAAAGCCCGAAAGAATTTTAGATGCCGGTAATTCGGGAACAACTGCGCGTTTGATAACCGGTATTCTTTCCGCACAAGATTTTTCCTCTACTATTGTTGGCGATAAATCACTTTCCAAGAGACCAATGCGTAGAATTATTGATCCCCTAAAACAAATGGGTGCGGAAATATCGGCAAGCTCTCAAGATACTTTACCTTTAATTATTAAACCTTCGGACTCACTTAGACCAATCGTATACAAGCTGCCTGTTCCCAGTGCACAGGTAAAAAGTTCAATACTGCTATCAGGCTTGCATTTAGATGAAGCAACAAAAGTAATTGAAAATATTCCTTCGAGAAATCATACTGAGAACATGTTGAATCTTCCAGTGACAAAAGATAATAACGAAAAGATTATAAGTGTTTCTATAAATAATTTTCCGGTACCGCAGAACTATTTTATTCCCTCCGATATTTCGTCCGCTGCATTTTTTATTGTTCTTACTCTTTTATTAAAGGATAGTAATATTGCAATAAAAAATGTTTCTCTTAATGAATCCAGGACAGGTATTCTTAGAGTTTTGGAATTTATGGGCGCTGAATTTGAAATTAATAATGTCAATAACAGTGCTAACGAGTTTTACGGTGATTTAAATGTTAAAAGCAAAAATCTTGTTAATGTGGAAATTCCCGAAACTCTTATACCAAATATAATTGATGAAATACCAATTTTATCCATAGCCGGAATATTTGCGGAAGGAGAATTCACGATTAGAGGCGCTAAGGAACTTCGGTTTAAAGAGGCCGACCGAATAAAAGCGATGTGTGATAATTTTAATAAACTTGGACTTACAGTAGAGGAATACGAAGACGGTTTTACAGTAGGCGGAACAATTACAAGTAGTGATGTTTTATTTGAAAGTTTTGGAGACCATAGAATTGCTATGAGTTTTGCCGTTTTATCTTTATTGCTTAAGGATGGAGGCGCAGTTAATGATTTCGACTGCGTTAGAATTTCTAATCCGGATTTTATAGAACAATTAAACTCTATTATTGTTTAGTATCTAGTTGCTCTATAAAAACTCATAAATCAAAATAATAAAATAGAATAAATACAAAGCAAGTGAGGAAATTTCATATTGATAAAAATGCAAGGAAATAACGATAAATACTAAAAACCCTTGCAAAAAAATAGTTCTAACTTAAATAATTAATTTTTAAAAATAAATAATGACCTTATAAAATTAACGTTAAGAAAATCAAAATTCTATACGTTAAGAAAAATATGCTGTTTGAACGAAGTGAGTTCATATTTTTTAGTATAAAATATTGATTTTTAGTTAATTTTATGCAGTCTTGACTTTTTTGGTTCTTTTTGTGTCAAGACAAAAAGAACATTATGTTGAAATGAGTATTTTTTTAAGATACGACTAATTAGCAAAATTTGTTATAGCTCTAAAATTTGATGAGCAAATTTATTTATTTGAAGTTCATTAAAAATTAATTTAACAAAATCCAATCCGTACTTATTTGCAAAGTATACAAAATTTAATTCTCTTTCTTGCAAATCTTCAAGCGGGAAAACAAAATTCCTTAATTTCTTAATTTGTCTGAATGAATCGTTGTATTGTCTTTTTTGTGCTGCTTCGGATTTTGCTTTTAGCGAATTAAAAGATTGAAATACTTTGGCACGGGTTTTTAAAACCGAATCATTTAATGTAGGATCAATTGCAAAAAGCTTTTCGCGCAGATTATCCATTACGGCATCAATTTCATTCTTAGAATTTTCGAACAAATCTTCCAAATTTATCTCTGCTAATTCACCTATTATCTTTTTATTTAATAAATCCTTGCCTATAAAAATATCGTAGTAATTTAGATTATATTTTGTAATAATTTTTTGTATAGGTTTTTCAATTATAGTTAGCGATGAACGTGGATAAACGAATGGTCGCGGAATTTTATAGAAATCGTAAAGTGTTCCTGCTTGAGCAAAATAACTGACTTCGCTTGGTCCGCCGACATAGAAAGCGGTCGGGAATAAGTAATCTTGACAAACAGGGCGCAGCAAAACATTTGGACTAAAATCATCGGGATGATTTTGAATTCTTTCCAATATTTCCTCTTCCGTAAAAGTTTTCCTTTTACCTTTAAGCCTAAATTTATCTTCTACCGGTTCAAGTAAATAACGACCGTCTTTTTCATTAACAAACAAATTTATAGGTTTAACTTTTACTTGCGCATGATAAACCTCTTCCAGTTCAGCGCTAACTTCAACCAATTCTTTCGACTGAATTCTGTAATCAAGAACTTCCTTCTGAAAAAGTGGAGAGAGAATTTTCTTCACCTCAATATCCTGAGGATCAAAAATTATCAATCCGTATTCGTCGAATAATTTAAAAAGAAGTTTTCTAAAAGCATCTTTAAAAGTAATACCTTCCTTATAAATTGAATTTAGAAAAACAAAAAGCTCGTCGCTAAATTCTGTTTCTCTTAAAGAAGATCTTAACTCGGATAGAAAGCTTTGAATACCTTTTTTAAGTTTTAAGTTTCCAACACTACCTCTGTTTAGTTCATCAGATTTAGCGTCATCATACCTTATCGATTGAACTACGTTCTCTTTGTTTAATATATTTATTGAACGAATTTCTTCAAAATCATGATCGTCTCCGGCTAACCAGAAGACAGGAACAAATTTATAATTATCAAATTTTTCTTTGAGGCTGTTGGCTAATTTAATTGCGGTAATAGTTTTATAAAAGGAATAAAGAGGTCCGCCTGAAATACCTAGCTGTTGCCCGGTTAGAACAGTGATGCATTTCTCAGAAGTTAAATTATCTATATTTAACTGGGTCTGTTTCGAGAGCTTAAAATCTTTATATTGTTCTTGAATAACTCTATATAGTATTTCTCTATGTTCATTATTTTTTTGCGTAATTTCTTTAAAAGTACTTTCATACTCAGAGGTTTCTCTAAAGTTTTTATGATAATATTTCTGAACGTTATCGAATTCGTATAAGTAGTCTAAAAATAAATTCTGATGATTTGGTATGTCCGAAAATTCTAAAAACATTTTGCCCCGTTTATTTTATTAAATTAAAATAACAATTATAATGGATTATTTCTTTATCTAAATTTTAATACAAGTATATAAAATTATTTACTTGTAATTTAACTGTCAAAAATTTTAGAAGAAAGGAAGTAAAAGGGAATGAAATATTTTGTACTGATAATTAGTTTAATATTTTATATGAATTCAATGCTTACTGCACAGGAACAAAAAGGTAGTGCAGAATTTTTACCTTCATCAATAAATTTTCTTCCGCTGCGAGCAAACTTTGAAGAGGGAAGAATAGGAACTCAACTGTTCTTGGACAACGCAGATTTAAAAGTAGATTTTGGTGCGACAATGGATATATTTAATTTCCGGTTTCCGCAAGTAAAAAGTAATTTATCGGTAGGAATTGAATTTATGGCATTTGCTTTAGCAACAAGTTATTCGGACAGAAGATTACAAATTGATGCTGCGGATGGATTTTTCGGGGGTCATTTAACATATTCTAAAAATTTAGTAAACGGCAGAGCTTTAGTTAGGTTTAGAATTATTCACAATAGCGCTCATTTGGTTGATGGACATTATGACCTGAGTACAAGTAGATGGATAAATAATAGAGAACCTCTTCCGTTTACAAGGGATTTCGGCGAACTAACGGCTGCGCGAGAGTTGAAATTACAAAGCTGGCTTCTCCGTTTCTATTCGAGTATAGATTATGCCGCTTTTATTAGACCTGACGAAATACAAAGATTTTCATTTGCTTCCGGTTTTGAGCTTAGTTCGGATAAGCTTATAAACTCTTTTATGAGCCATCCGGTTAATGTTTTTATTGCTTATCACTTTGTACTTTTAGGTACTCCTGTTTATGCCGGTAACAATAATTTGATGATTGGTCTTAAATTTGGCAACTGGTACAAAAAAGGAATTGTTTTTTATATGTCATATTATTCCGGTAACAATATATTCCATGAATATTTTAAAAATAGAATGAGCCGTTTGAGTTTAGGCTTTTATATCGACTTATTTTAAGGAACTATTTTAAAATCATTTTCTACGAAAAATTGATTTAACGGAAAGGTATATTTGGAAATAAATTTATTAAAATATTTTACAATCAAGCGTTTTTTTAATGTTGTACAGGTAATTACTTCATTCCAAATATCAAAGATATTACGCAAGCCGATCGTATGGGGTAAACCGATTTCCTATTCAATAGAACCTACAAATTTCTGTAACCTTAAGTGTCCTGAATGTCCTTCGGGATTGGGTGAATTAACAAGACCGTTGGGAATAATGAAAATTGATTTGTTTAAATCAATCGTTAACCAAATAAAAGATACCGGATTTTATATTCAGCTATATTTTCAAGGCGAACCTTTTATCAACAAAGAATTGCCGCAAATGTTAAATTATGCACGGGGAAAAAATGTATATACTTCAATTAGTACTAACGGTATTTTGCTGAACCAAAAGACGGTAGATAAAATTTTAGATAACCCGCCTGATAAGTTAATTTTTTCAATAGACGGACTTGACGAACAAACATATCAGAACTACCGTTACGGAGGAACATTTGCAGAGGCTGAAGCCGGGTTAAGATTGTTATTGAGTGAGAGGAAAAGAAGAAGAATGAAGCTTCCGTTCGTAGAATTCCAGTTTATTGTTATGAAGCAAAATGAACATCAAATAGATGATGTTTTAAATTATGGTAAGAAAATTAGCATTAATAAAGTTACATTAAAAACAATGCAAGTATCATCTTATGAAAACGCTAAACATTTTTTACCTTTAAATCAAAAATATTCCAGGTATCTTATTAAAAATAAAAAAGTTGTATTAAAAAATAAGTTAAAAAACTATTGCTTTGCTCTTTGGCGTACTTCCGTAATTACTTGGGACGGAAGAATTGCTCCGTGTTGCTTTGATAAAGATGCAAAATACGAGTTGGGCAAATTAAACGGTTCTAACTTTTTTTCAATTTGGAAAAGCGGAAACTATCAGAAATTTAGAAAACAGATATTAACTGACCGGAAATCTATAGATATTTGCAAAAACTGTACTGAAGGAATGAAAATAAATATATTTGAATCATAAAATGTCTGAAGTAGTTACAAAAATATCGTCAAATGTTAAACGGCATCAAAAACCGATTATTCTATTAGTAAAGGTATCAATAGCTTTACTTTTGGTTGTTTATCTTATTCGGCATTTAAATCCAAATCAGATATGGAAAGATTTACAATCGGCAAATATTTTTATCATCTTATCTGCGCTCCTTTTGCTTGTTTTAAATCTCTATCTTCAATATAAAAAATGGCAAGTTGTATGTAATTCTATTTTGCAGGAAACTGATAAAAAGAAAATACTTCATTCCTTATTTTACGGATTTAGCGCCGGTATTTCAACACCAATGAGAATCGGTGAATATGTTGGTCGTGCTCTGCCGTTTAAAAATAAAAACGCCGTTGAAATAACAATTGCTACCTTCATAGATAAATTGTTTTCCATTTTAATTGTACTATTTTTAGGAGCCGTAACAAGCATATTATTTATTTATTACTACTTCAATATTTCAGTTTTATTAACTTTAAGTCTTTTCCTTGCTTTGTTTATTGCTCTTTACCTGATAATCCTGGTTTTAAATGATTCAGATTTTTGGAAAGATTATATATTAAAGAAAATCAAGAAAGTTAAATTCTTATCAAAATATTACATACAATTTGAATCCATTAATGAATTAGATTCGATAACAATTAGAAAAGTTACAGTCTTATCTGTCCTGTTTTATTTTACATATATATTTCAATTTGCATTACTTGTCTATGCTTTTAGCAATAGTCTGCACCTTGCGCTCTATGCCTGGATAGGAACGATGGTTATGTTTTCTAAAAAATTCATTTCATTTCTTTCTATAGGAGATTTGGGAATTAGGGAGGCAACCGCAGTATATTTTGCTGGTATTCTTGGTGTTCCGGAAATTGCAGCATTTAATGCTTCAATCTTTATTTTTATTATTAATTTGGTAATTCCTTCATTGCTGGGATTATTTTTGATCTTCAAGAGGAACAAATGATCTCATTAGTAGTTTTATGTGCTTTCCTTCTTTTATTTTATTCCTTTTTCTTAATCTTAATTTATAAAGGACTTAACAGACTGGAAATTTTTACAGGACAAAATATTATTCCCAATGAATTTATTTCTGTAATAATTCCTTTTCGCAACGAAGAAGATAGTATTCTTAAGAGTTTGGAAAGTTTGGCAAATCAAAAATATAGCAGCGCTAAATTTGAAGTGATTTATATAAACGATAAATCGGAAGATAATTCGTTGAAGATCTTACAGCATAGTATTAAAAAAACAAATATTAAAGTGATTTCCGTTCCTGACAACTCTTTATTAAGGGGATATAAAAAAAAAGCAATTGAGTATGGGATCAGAAATTCGCAAGGTGAGATTATTGTAACTACGGATGCGGATTGCACACATAATGAAAATTGGTTAAGTTCACTCGTTAGTATATTTGATAAGAATACCGGATTTGTTTCCGGTCCTGTTGAATTTAATACCGGTAATTCTTTTTTTGAAAGATTACAAAGGCTTGAGTTTGCAAGTTTAATTATTACCGGTGCCGGATTGATTGGGTCGAATAAACCTACTATTTGTAATGCGGCAAACCTAGCATTCAGAAAAAGTGTTTTTTATAAGGTGAATGGTTACTCTAATAACCTCAATATTTCTTCCGGCGACGATGAATTTTTAATGCATAAAATTCATAAAGAAACTAATATGAAGGTAAAATTTTGTACCGATAGAAATGCAATGGCTTATACAGAACCGAACAAAAATATTTCTCAATTTTATCAGCAGCGCAAAAGATGGGCTAGCAAAGGTTTATTTTATTCAGATAAATTTTTGGTATTAAAACTAATTTTAATTTATTTGTTTTATTTAAGTTTAGTAGTTCAACCTATTCTGGGATTTGTTTTATCACCAATATTTTTTGTTACATTCGGAATAAGTTTTTTTATTAAGATATTTTTGGAGTATTTAATTCTTAAGAAGGGAGTTAATATGCTATTTCACAAAGATATAATGAAGGTTTTTCTTTCGGCGGAAATTTTACATGTACCGTATATATTACTTTCCGGTGTTTCCGGAGCATTCGGAAATTACAGATGGAAGGATAGGGAAGTAGAGCGATAATGAAAATAATGTATAGCCCGCCGAATATTATTCAATGGACTTTCCCAAGTACAATATGGAATTCAAGAGCAAATAAAGTTTTATTCTCGTTTGATGATGGTCCTACTGAAATTGCTACAGTAAAAATATTAGATAAACTTGATATATTTAATATTAAAGCAATATTTTTTTGTGTAGGTAATAACGTTATAAAATATCCTTATTTAGCCGAAGAAATTTTAAAACGTGGTCATTCAATAGGGAACCATACTCAAAATCATACAAGGATAACTAAAATAGGTAAAGATCACGTTATCTCTGAGATTAAAGAATGTAGTATTAGTGTTCAAGAGAAGTTAAACTATACACAAAAATATTTCAGACCGCCTTATGGAAGGCTTTCTATTAGAACTCAAAGGATACTGAACGATTTAAATATGAAAAATGTGATGTGGTCTTTACTTACACACGATTACGAAAATGACTTAAATATTGTTAAATTTGCGCTTAAAAATTATTTAAGGCAGAATTCTATAGTTGTCTTTCACGATAGTAAAAAGTCGGCGGAAATAATTACAGACTCAATAAACTATACGGTAGAAATTGCCGAAAAGAAAAAATTTAAAATCGGAACTCCGGCTGAATGTTTGAGCTAATTTTTTTAATAATAGTTTCTCTTTACTTTATTCAATCTATAATTTTTACAATTGGTGCGAGTAAGAAATATCAACGTCTATCGGACGATAAACTTCCGTCGGTTTCCATAATTATTGCCGCAAGGAATGAAGAAGAGAACATTAGCGAATGTTTGCTATCATTAGATAATTTAATTTATCCGAAAGATAAAATTGAAATAATTATTGTAGATGACCACTCCACCGATAGAACGGGAGCAATAATAGATAAGGTTATAAGCGATAAACCGTTGTTCAAAAAAATAATTCCCGAAAGACAAATTGGGAAAGTAAAAGGGAAAGCTAATGCTATTGCAAACGCAATTGAAATTGCAAAGGGCGAAATTATTCTAACAACCGATGCAGACTGCGAGGTTTCACCAACTTGGGCAAAAACAATTGCATCGTACTACATTGATAATGTTGCAATGGTATGCGGATTTACGAACCAAAAAGCTAAGAATGCTTTCGGCGGAATGCAGGACTTTGATTTTATTTATTTATTGACTGTAGCTGCCGGGACAATGAATTTGGGGAAACCGTTAAGCGCAATCGGTAATAATATGTCTTATAGAAAAGATGTGTATTACGAAGTTGGAGGTTATGCGGCAATTCCGTTTTCAGTAACAGAAGACTTCAAATTGCTTATGGCAATTCATGACCTTAAAAAGTATCAGCTGATTTATCCTATTGATAAAGGAGGGCTGGTTACTTCTAAACCCTGTAAAACACCAAAAACTCTTTACTGGCAGAAGAAGAGATGGGGTGTAGGAGGTTTGGACAGTGATGTGATTGGAATTACCGTTATGCTGACCGCACTGCTGAGTCATTTGCTAATGATTCTTGCAATATTCTTTTTCTCTACTAATGCACTGTTGTTAGTTTTGTTTAAAGTGATGACGGATTTTTTCTTTTTGTGGCCGGTGTATCAAAAATTAGGACTTAAAGTAAATATTAAATATTTTTTGGCATTTGAGATATATTTTGTTTTTTATGTTCTTACACTGCCTATCCTTGTTTTGTTTTCTCGCAATATAAAATGGAAAGGCAGGAAATTCTGATGCTTCTTTTGTGCAATTACTATGTAACTTATAAATGCAATGCGTATTGCGAGTTTTGTCATTTCGCAAATCACGATGAATTCAAAAACACACCTAATGCTTCTCTTGAAGATTTTAAAAGAAATGTAAAAGAACTTGCTTATTTGGGTGTAAAGTTTATTGATTTAACCGGCGGAGAACCTTTGCTTAATCCAAATATTGTTGAAATGGCAAAGTTTGCCCGATCGATGAAAATGCAGACCAGCATTACAACCAATACTTTACTTTATCCTAAATTTGCCGAAGCGTTAAAAGGAAATATTAATTTACTGCATTTCTCACTAGATTCGCCCGACGAAGAAGAGCATAACAGAATTAGAAAAGTTAATTGTTATAACCGGGTTTTTGAAAGCATTAAGCTTGCCAAATCTATTGGTGAGTATCCGGATATCCTTTTTACTGTTACAAACGAAACTTTTAAGAAATTACCTAGAATGCATGAAATTGCATTACAATACGATCTTATTCTAATAGTCAATCCTGTGTTTTCGTATTTCGGAAATCCCGGTTTGTCTGATGAAGCCCTTGATTTTATTGAAGAATATGCAGAAGGTAAACCCAATGTTTATCTAAATAAGGGATTTGTAAAGCTAAGACGGGACGGTGGGAATGATATAAACAAACCGACTTGCAAAGCTGTGTCACGGGTAGTAGTTATTTCCCCTTATAATGAAATAGTTTTACCATGCTATCATTTTGAAAAAGAAAGAATTTTAATAAATAAACCGATTAAGGAAATTAGAAAAACTAAGAAGTTTAATTATTACGAAAAAATGGAAGGACGTTTCGATTTTTGCAAAGGTTGTACCGTTAATTGTTATTTTGAACCTTCATTTGCATTTCCGTTCAACCAATATGCTATTGCTTCATTGTCTTCAAAATTTAAATATGGTTATAACAAGTTAGTAAGACAAAAAGTGAAAAAGATTAAAAATTAACGAGTAAAAATAAATGACAAAAACTTTAATTACACTTATTTTAATAATTATGAATCTATCGATTTTCGGACAACAAAAATCGGAAATTTTCCCGGACAACTTAAATGTTCAACCGTTCACGGCAAATCAACTTGAGCCTAGATTAGGATTTTTGTTTAGAACAAATGTAAACGAATTAAACTTGAGTATCGGCAGTTCCATGGATATTTTAAAATATCGGCTGCAGGAAAATTCGTACTTCACATTTGGAGCTGACTTGTTTACATATACGCTTTTAAGGTCGGAAGATAACTTTCATTTTCCGGTCGATGCTGTGGATTATTTGTTCGGTATTAATTTTACATATAAAAAAATTCTGTCAAAAATCGAATATGGAACAAGGTTAAGAATAAGTCATATAAGTGCTCATTTTGTTGACGGACATTTTGATTACTCCAAAAATATTTGGCGGAACGGCCGGAATCCGCGAGTTTACAGCAGAGAGTTTTTTGAGTTTATTCCATATATTAAATTAAAAAATTTACGCATGTATGGCGGATTTACATACATATTTTCTATCGATCCGAGAAATCTTGGAAAAGATAATTATCAAATTGGTTTTGATTATTTTTTGAAGAATTATATCAGCAATACAATCACACCTTTTTTAGGGTATGATTTAAAACTTATTCATTTAGATAAATATTCAGCTAATAATTCATTTGTTGCCGGTATTAAATTTGGGAAACCGAATGGACGCGGCTTTAGCGTATATTATAATTATTATTCGGGTAAAAGTTTAAATGGAGAATATTTTGATTTTAATAAAAAATATTCAGCTTTAGGAATTAACTTAGATCTTTAAATGTCTCAAGACTATTATCAACATACACATTCAACAGATTTCGCTTATGAGCAGAAGGGAAAAAAATCCTATTGGATTCATATTTTATTGTTCTTGATAACACTTATCACAACAATTATAGCTGGAACAGAATGGACAACCGGTACTATGGGTCCTTATACTTTTTCAGACTTATCAATAGGACTGCCGTACGCATTATCTGTTCTTTTTGTTTTATCGGTCCATGAGTTCGGGCATTATTTTGCTGCATTGTATCACAAAGTTAACGCAACTCTGCCGTATTATATACCGTTTCCACCAATACCGGGATTTTTTAATTTCGGTACAATGGGTGCGGTGATTCGCACAAAGTCACCTATTCCAAACAACAAAGCAATGTTTGATATTGGTGTTGCCGGACCGGTAAGCGGATTTATTGCATGTTTAATTGTTCTTATCTATGGTTTTACACATTTACCGGGTAAGGAATATATACTTGCCATCCATCCCGATTTTTTCTCGCCGAATTTTGGGCACGGTGAATTATCCCTTCAATTTGGTGATACATTGCTTTTTGCTTTTCTAAGAGAAATTTTAACAAAGCCGGGTCAATTTGTTCCGCCGATGACAGAAGTCTATCATTATCCTTATTTATTGGTCGGCTGGTTCGGGCTATTTGTTACCGCAATGAATATGATTCCCGTTGGACAGCTTGACGGCGGACATGTTGTATTCAGCATGTTTGGTGGAAAGAAGCATGAAAAAATTGCAAGTATATTTATGGTTTTATTATTAGCCTTAGGAATACTTGGAATTGTCGATACTATATTGGAACTAAATTTTCATATTGGATGGAGCGGATGGTTGTTCTGGGCTATAATTCTTTACTTCATTATTAAAGTTAAACATCCGCCGGTAAGATATTTTAGTCCGTTGGATAAAAAGAGAATGGCATTAGGTTACTTCAGTCTGTTTATTCTGGTTATTTCATTTTCGCCAACGCCGTTTATAATTTCTTTTTAATATTTTGTTTACCAACCATAAAATTCTTACACGTCAAAATTTGGCTGCGGATTACTAATAAGAGTCCTCTGAAAAAATAAATTTTAGATTAATATTTGCCACTCTGAGCGGACTTGTACGCCTTAATGTAATCGAAGTGTGAAAATAGAATAAAATCATAGTTCTACTAAGCTAACCATGAATAATTCAGCAATTTATCAGAAGTCTCAATTAAATATTAAAAAGTATTTGTACCCTGGAAATTACCGGTTTATTATTTCATTTGGTTGCTCGTAAAAACATATTATTACTTACTGTAGAATCATAGTCTTTAACAATTAAGCTAATGAAGAAAAAATATAAAAAGTAAAGGATTCAATAAAAAATCATTGACATATTGAAGAAACTTTTTAAATTTAAAATCAGATTAACTTCAATTAGTTTTAAATTTTATTGTTTAGTTATTAAGGAGTCGATTTATGTCAAAAAATTCCCTCACTTGCCACGGCGAAGCTTGGCGAAGCCGAACCAATTACAGCGAAGCAGAACCCAAACGAGAAGCAATGCGAAGCAGAACCCGTTACAACACAACCGTTCTGAAACCGAATTACATCAAATTAGTCCAGCGTTAACCGGACAAGAAAAAATATTGAAAAACAAAAGTAAAATTAGATTATTTGACTTAAAACCTAACTTTACACAATTATTATCTTACCTATCACCTTTGAAGTTTGACATTTCACGTTTGTCCTTTTTATTTCTTTTATCTTTTTACTTTATTCTTTTATCTTCCTTAACGGCGCAAGTAAAGATAAAAGAGAAAGTAGAGATAAAACTGAAAACAAAAGTAGTAAATAATAAAACTTTTAATGTTACAGCTTCGACACATACAATAAAAGCGGTTTTTGATTGGGACTCATCAGGTATTACTCATCAGGATTTAAGAGCCAAAATAACATTGATAAGCTATGAATGTAAATTTGATACTTTTAAAGCTGAATATGGATATAACGGTCATGAAGAAGTGGAAACAAGTACGGATTTAGCAGGCACATATATAGTTCAAGTTCATACTCAAGCTAACAATTATTATACTACACATGATTCTACATGGTTTGATTTTGGGATTGGGGGGAAAACATGGTTTTTTGTAGACGGGAAAAAAATAGATGGATCAAGTGGTTCAATACGCCCATGGAGATCGGATTTAGTTTTTACACCAGATAAAGGGGCGTTATGTCCGGGAGAAGCAATAGATTATGAAATTGGAGATTCAAATAATACTTGTAAGAGTATTAAATGGTCTGCTGTAGCTGATCAAATCACACTATCTGTTATTCAAGGAGCTCAGTATGTATCGTTTTATGATGTTAGTGGACAAAATTTAGGAACAACAATAAGCGGATTGGAAGAGAACATAAACAAATATCAACTAAAGTACGATAATCCCAATACCGCAACAAACAAGGATGAAAAAGTAATTCTGGAAGTAACAGTAAACGGAATAAGTACAAGAGATACGTTGATAGTATATCCGAAATCGAATAATTATTTTGTAAATGGCGAAATAAAGGATAACGTTCAAAGAATCGTCGAAAACGAAAAACTAACAATGCAAGCATGGTTGGAAAGCGGGGGAATATGCGGTGGAAAGATTGAATCCTCAGACAATACTACATATACAGCGGAAATTATACAAGGTGCGGAATATGGTGAACTATTAAATCCTAAGAATGATTCCAAAGGGGATTCGTTGGGAGGTATAGTTGCTGAAAATGATAAAATATTGATTGATTTTTATGCAAACGGAACTATACCTGCAAACGATAAAGAAATAAAAGTACGCATCAGCAACTCAAAAGAAAATACACAACCGTTGGAATTATCGTTTCTTGTTGGTCCCTCGGATGTAGTAGTAACATTTGAGCCAAAAGAATTAGCAGCCGGGGATACGGCAAACGTAATTATTAAGCATAGAAAAGAAGACGGAACTTTGGAAAACTTTCCAAATGACCAAGACTATGAAGTTCGGCTTATTGAAGGAAATGATTATGGTACAATATTATCCTCTAACGGAGCAGATACATCAGATTATTTTGAATCTGTTTCTGATGGAATAAAGTTTATTACTTATAAGGATATAGATACAAACAATGTTGAAGTAAGACTAAAAATAAGTACATATTATTTTCCATTAGCATCAGTACAAGAAAGTGGAAATAAAGGGAAGAGTAATGTAAATGGAGTTGCTTTTGTTGAACAAATTTATGGGATTGGGAGTATTGTTATTAAAAAAGATGAACACAAACTTAAAATCTTAAAACCATCCTTACTAGTAGAACCGTACATTTATTATATAAATGCAACTCCCACAATGCCAAATATTACATTACGTGCTGAACGTTCCGTTATTTTGAATCTACCAGGTGAAACAGCTAATTGGACTTGCACACTTTCGTATAGCTATCCAATCGTTTACAGTACAAGAATGCCAAATGGAGATACATTAACCAGTACGCAAACATACACTAGAGAAACTACATTCGATGGGAGTGATGTAACAGAATGGAACTTAAATTTTAACAATAGTGAACCAATAATAGGTGGTGAAGCTAGAATTACAGTAACGGCAACTGTTGATGGTGAGCAATATGCAGATACTATTGTTGTTTATATTAGAGGAGAAAATCCGGATGATGCAGACGTTGAAGCGGCAACCGATGATAATGGTCAATTAACAATGATTGAAACCGAAGTTCCTGGATATTCCCAATTTGATACTGAAACTTATGCAGTTCCGAATGACGGATTACCGCTTCGGAGTGATGCTGACGATCATGGATGGGGATTAGGTCAAATTGATGATAGATATCATATTATAACTACAGAATTATTATGGGACTGGACAGCAAATTTAGAGTGGTCATTAAGTTATTATAATGGGCATAGAGATAGAGCTGAAAGACGTTTGGAAAATGATGGTAATTTAGATAACCCTATAGCTGGACATACACGCCAAAGCATGATAGATTATGAGGGCTATGCAAGGTATAATAGCAATTGGTATGCCCATGTATGGGAGTGGATACCCCCAACAGAACAGAACCCTGGTCGCTGGGTTCGGAATGTTACTATATTGCTGGATGGAGAAAGAGTTTATAGTGGAGAAGTTGACAGACATCTGCAAAATTATGAAAGCAATTATTAAAAATTACCGAGGAATTAACAATGAAAATCAAAATTATTATTATATTAATACTACTTGCAAAGTTGAGTCTTGCACAAAATCCTCACTACTATTTTGATAGATTCGAGCATTCAATAATAGAACCGATCACAGTTTATAGTGTTGATCTTGTAACCGGTCAAAAAGAGGTCTTATTTTCGGAAGATGATAAAATTTATGGCGTTCCTTTAGTATCACCCGATCAAAGCCGTATTTTTTTTCTTCAACAAACCAAGCTTTATGTCTATAATGCAGAAACTCAAACTATCGATACACTATTAGGGCATAGTAATATCGAAAGTCTCAATAGCATTTCATTTGTTCCTTCAACAAATGAAATATATTTATCCTATATTAAACGCGATGCAAAAGTTATAGACGTAGAAAACCACGAGATGGAGGTTACTTATCTTTCTTTAGATAAAAATACTTATGCTTTGATTGATACAATATTCTTTTATTCAAATTACAATACGGTTCTATCTAGAAGTGGAGATAAAGTGTACGAGTTAAAAAAAAGAACTGATGGAATATATTTTAAAAGTGTTGATACCAGAACTTTTGAACGCGATTCACTTGTGATTGAAGGATTTGATAACTTAGAAAATATTTACCAACCATATTTTATTGATGCAAATAATGGTTACGTATTTATCAGTTATATAAATTTGGCTGTTACAGAATCACATTTTATTGTTTGTGATCCCGAAGAAGGTAAAAGTATTTTTGATGGTAAAAATATAAAAACAATTCGTATTCCCCCATTTGGGGAAGCATTAACAAACAATGGAGATATGATATTTCAAGATAAAGATAATTTTTATGTACTTAGCCACGAAACCGGAAAACTACGTAAAAGGTTAAAATTCCATTTTAATGAGCCGACAACTGACCCGCACGCTTTAAGAATTTCACAAAAAGCAAAACTCTTAATCCTAGGAGACACTTTATATTATTTGCCGAAAAATCCCGATGATTTGGAGTATTCCCAATTATTGACTTATGAAGTAGGAAGCGGTAATATAAACGATGACCAAACAGATATGGAGCTATTGGATATGTTACTTGAAGACCCAAATGAGCTATATCAAAATGGTTGGATATTAAATGAACCGACAAAAGATAAATACAACACATTATTAATCAATGCAAAAACATACCTAACACAAGGAGATACAACATCAACAAGATCAGAGTTAGAGCAAGTATTAGCAGAATGTAGTAAAGATAGTTTAACAAATATTACAATTGACGCCTATGCACTTCTCACATTTAATGCAAAAGAATTATTTGACAGACTTCCGGAAGAACAAACCTACCCATACCTAAAAGTTAATTTTAAGGATAGTGAGGGTAATTTTATTTTAGACGGCTCTTTGCAATACTATGATGCCGGCTGGCAAGATGCAACAGATAACGGAGACGGTACATTTAATGTAGAGACGGAAAAAACAACCGTTAGTTTAAGAATGCATTATGCCGGTGCTAGCCAAACTGTTTCAAATGTAGAAGCACAAAACAACAGTTATACTTTTACAACAGTTAATGCAACTGTTCAATTGCTAGATAGCAAAAACGAAGTGTTAGATGGTGGAACAGTACAATATTACGCTTCCGGTTGGAAGGATTTTGGAGATGCAACCAATGGAGAAGTAGCAAAAGAACTGTTACCGAAAGAATATAGTTTTAGAATGAATTACGGTGGAGCAAACCAAGATAAAAAACAAGATATCGGAGCAAATCCGGTAGTTGTCTTTCAAACAGTTGCTGCAAAAGTACAGCTTCAAGATTCACAAGGTAACTTGCTTAGTGGTGGAACAGTACAATATTATGCATCCGGCTGGAAGGACTTTGGAACAGCAGCAAATGGAGAAGTAACCAAAGAACTACTTCCAAAAGAATATAGTTTTAGAATGAGTTACGGTGGAGCTAACCAAGATCAAAAACAAGATATCGGAACAAATTCGGTAGTAGTTTTTCAAACAGTAAATGCCAAAGTGCAGCTTCAAGATTCACAAGGTAATTTACTTCCTGGTGGAACAGTTCAATACTACGCATCGGGTTGGAAAGAATTTGGAGATGTAGCAAATGGAGAAGTAACCAAAGAACTACTTCCAAGAGAGTATAGCTTTAGAATGAGTTATGCTAATATTTCTAATGATAAGAGTCAGGATATAGGCACAAACAGCACGGTAATATTTACAACAGTACAAACAACCGTAAAAGTAAAAGATGCAAATAATCAGTCTATAGACGGAGCAGAAGTACAATATTACGGAAGCGGTTGGCAGACGATAGGGACAACGGTTAACGGAGAAGTAACGAAAGAATTGCTGCCAAAGGAAATAACATTTAAGGCAATATATAATTCAAAACAATCACAAAAGCAGCAAGATATAAGCGGTAATAGTTTAGTAGAAATAACAATAGAATAAACTTTGTGTAACTCTGTGTCTTCTTTGTGGTACTTTGCGGTTTTTCTTTATCACAGAGAGTACAAAGGAGTCACAAAGAAAAATGGAGAAAAAAAGATGAGAATTTTAATAATATTGATAATGTTAATGAGTTCAACACTAATGTTATCACAGCAATTATATGAAATACCGTTTTCATCAAAGGGGAATAGCATTGAATTAACGGTATCGAACACATCAAAGATAAATCTAAAAAATGTAAAAGTATCTGCAGAAGAAGTGCCGGCGTGGATAGAATTTGACGAACAGGAAGAAACGATATCACAATTAGAGGGGAATAAAGAAAGAGCGGTAACATTTAAGTTTACCGTTAAAAAAGAAGCTCCTGTAAAAGAAGAGACAAAGCTAAAATTCAGAATAACCAACGGGCGAGGCGAAAGCTGGGAGAAAGAAATAGCAGTGGAAGTTAGTCCGCCGAAGGAATTTAAGCTCTACCAAAATTACCCGAATCCGTTTAACCCTAGTACAACAATAAGTTATACAATTCCAACGTTAGAGACGTTACATGCAACGTCTCCACAATTAACAACAGTACGATTAACAATATTTGATATTTTAGGCAGAGAAGTGGCAACCTTAGTAAACAAAGAACAGCAACCCGGATTTTACAAGGTTAATTGGTCGGCCGGCAATTATGCAAGCGGAATGTACATTTACCAAATAATTGCCAAATACAAAAGCGGTGAGAGAAAAATACAAAGGAAGAAGATGCTGCTGATGAAATAAAAATTAGAAATCAGCAATTTGTAGTTATGATTTATGATTTTGCAGTCTTGGAAGGGAGAAATTATCCCGTCATTTTGGCGGGATATCTTTATTTGTTGGCAACAAGTTCTTTTTTGTAAAAATATATTTGCAACCGAATTGTTGGTCAGCTTAATCTGTCTTGACAAAAGTATGTTTTTTACATATTTTGCATCAAAAAATATGAGGATATTTAAATTTATTGGTTATTTGCTACTTTTTTAATTTTTAGATGTTATTCAAAATAAAACTGTTTCTGTTGTAGTGGAGTTGCAAATATCCGTAACTAAGAAATTATTCCTTATTTCAATTCGGTATGTCTCTCCCTTTTTAACCACAAAATTATAGTAGTCTATTTTTATGCATATAGAAAAAAAAGTATTGCCATTTCTGATTTTAATGAGTTTGTTTATTCAAAACGGCTGCAATAATATCCCAAACGATATTGTAGAACTAAAAAATGTAGATTATAAAGTTGTTAAAATTTCTGCACCTGATACTTTGGTTTACAATCCAAGTGATTCTTCCTTTACTTCCTCTTTATCCATTGAAAATACGGAAACAGTAAAGAAAGTCTGGTTTTCTATCTCCACTTTAGACGGAACTGACTTTTTAAAAGAGAATGTAGTTATGTCAGACAATGGAGACACACAGGGGAGCGGGGATAAAATTAAGGATGATGGAATTTATTCAGGTAAAACAATACTTGGAAAAAATATTAATAGTGCAAAATATGAAGTTGATTATTTTATAGAGGATAACATTCGGAAAGCTCCGGAAAATATTGTAAAAGTTGGGATCAAAGAATTTTATTTCCAAAGCGCTGTTAGTAATTCGGCGCCGGTATTAAGTGATTTATCTATGCCGGATAGTGTTAATAGAGGAGAATCATTTATTTTCTCAATAAAAGTTGACGATGTAAACGGGTTGACGGATATTGCCGGCGTTTATTTTGAGCTTTATAGACCGGATAGCACTATTGTAAATACAGGTTCCGGCGATACAAAATTCCCAATGTTTGATGATGGAAATGTAAGCCAATCAGGTGATGAAACTGCGGGAGATGGAATCTATTCGTTGAAAAACAGTTTCGTTTCAACTTCGCAAACCGGTCTTTGGCGTTTTGAGTTTAGAGCTTTTGATAGAGCGCATGCATTAAGTAATTCTATTACTAAAAAATTGTTGGTAAAATGAAGAAATATTTAATTGTTTCTTTTTTGTTTGGACTGCTTTCTATCAGTATTGCACAAACAATTCCTAAAAATTATACAATCAACAAAAAAGGATTCGCTAAAATTTCCGATTCAACGCCAAATAGTAATTCCGTTGAATATATTGAATTTGATAAAGACACAGTTTGGGTCGGTACGGGCGGCGGGCTTAGCAAATCGACCGATGCCGGTAAATCCTGGACAAATATAACATTTGGCGAAGAAGGAATTTCGGCACTTAAAATACATAACGATACAGTTTGGTGTGCTACTTGGCATGCAGTAGATATTTCGGGAGAGGTTCTGCCTGTTGGGAGTGGCCTGCACTATTCTGCAGATGGCGGAAAGAATTGGGTTGATATTCCTCAACCGGTCGATGCATCGGATGATTCTTCGGTGGCGTATGGGATAAATACCATAAGGGCTTTGCCAATTACTGCGAAAGAAAATAATTTTACACAGTCCTTTGCATTTACAAGAAATACTATTTGGATTGCATCATTTGCAGGTGAATTGAGGAAAAGCAATGATAACGGTAAGACTTGGGAAAGAGTTGTTTTACCTCCTGACTATCTAGATGAAATTAAACCGACGGATACTTTGAATTTTACTCTTTCTCCGTCCGGAGGAAATTTGGGATTTGAGAGTAACCTTAACCATCGAGTATTTGCTATCAGCGCTATAAATGATTCTACTTTATATGTTGGTACGGCAAACGGAATAAATAAATCGACGGATAATGGTATTAGCTGGGTTAAGTTTAACCATCAAAATCAAACAAATTCTATTAGCGGTAATTTTATTCTTGATATTGAATATGATTATGCAAACAGTACTATTTGGGCAGCAACATGGAAAGCAAATGATCAAGATGAATTTTATGGCGTGAGCTCTTCTAATGACGGGGGCAAAAGTTGGCAGACATATCTTGCAGGAGAAAGATGCCATAGTTTTTCCGTGTCAAACGAAACTGCCGATATTTTTGCTGCAACGGAAAATGGTGTATTTAGAACACGCGATAATGGAATTTCGTGGATTGCAGCGCCTGAAATGATTGACGATTTAACGAAGTCAGCTATCAAAACTAAAAAATTTAGAGCTGTGGGATTCAGAAAGATTGATAGTAAAACAAATGATATTTGGTTCGGTTCCGAAAAAGGTCTTGCAAAATTAAGAGAAACCGGCGGAATTTGGGAAGGGAAGTGGACGGTCTTTCTTGCTTCTCCGGCTTCCGGTTCGGCTAGTGAAAGTTTTGCATTCCCCAATCCTTTTTCGCCGGATGAAGAAAGTTTAAGATTTAAGTATAATACAAACAATGAATCGAAAGAAGTAACAATTAGAATTTTTGACTTTAGTATGAATTTGGTTAGAACAGTTGTACAAAATGTAACAAGAAGGATTAGTCCAAACGATACGCCATCGGATTTTTGGGACGGAAGAGATGAGAACGGAGTTATTGTTCCGAATGGTGTTTATTTTTATAGAATTGATATAGGTTCGAATCAGCAGCCAATATTTGGTAAGATAATAGTTTTAATGTAATCTTTAGATAAGGTAAAGACTTGAAAAAGAGCATACTGATACTTTTAATATTTTCGGGAATTATATTTGCCCAATCTCAGTTTAGCGGTATAAACAGCAGACCCGGTGCATTTAGCAGAATGGGTTTTGGTGCACGAGGAATGAGCATGGGAAATGCAATGTCTGCTGTAAGGGAAGGCAATTTGGTTTCGTATTATAATCCCGCTCTCTCTGTTTTTCAGAAAGGGAATTTATTTCAAGTCGGGTACGGCATCTTATCTCTCGATCGTTCGCTTAATTTTTTAAATTATACAAAAAGATTTCAATTCGGGAAGAAGGGAAATAATTCGAATGTTAACAATAAATCGAGCTTTGCCGGATTGAGTATTGGACTTATCAATTCCGGTGTAAGTAATATTGACGGGCGCGACGGCTCCGGAAATAAACTGGGAGATTTATCCACTTCCGAAAATCAGTTCTTTATAAGTTTTGCAAAAAGATTTTCTACTAAACTTGCTTTTGGTATTAGTCTTAAATTTTACCATTATAAATTATTCGAAGATATCTCATCCTCCGGTTTGGGATTGGATATTGGCGCTTTGTACCTGCTCAATAAAAACATCACTCTTTCATTTGTGCTTTCTGATTTAAATACTAAATATAAATGGGATACTAGTTCGATATACGGGCAGAGTGGAAATACGAGCATAGATAAATTTCCACTGCTGAAAAAAATTGGTATTTCCTATATGATAAAAAATCCTAATATTATTGCTGCAATTGAGTTTGAAAGCAGTAACACAGGGACTAATTATTTACGAGGCGGAATTGAATACAATATTCATACTAATTTATATTTGCGCGCAGGTTTAGATAAATTAAACTTTAGTAATTTCAGCGCTCCGGTCAGACCCTCGCTTGGGTTTTCTTATTTATACCGGCAAGATGATTGGACGCTCGGATTTGATTACACATTTGTTTACGAACCTTATTCTCTTTTTAATGACCAACACGTACTTGGTTTGACATTCAATTTTAATTAATTTGAAGATATGATTAAAAAAATAAAATACCCGGTTTTGCTTTTAATGATTGTTTCAGCTTCCGTTTTTGCACAGGGAGCGGGCAATACAGGTTTATCGTTTTTAAAGATCGGTTTTGGCGCCAGAAATTTGGCGATGGGAGATCTGGGCGTTACTTCCGCCAACGATTTAACTGCACTGTATTATAATCCTGCTCTGCTTTCACAAGCTGAAACGGGTCAAATATTTATAACGCATAATGAATGGATACAGGACGTTAAGAGCGAGCTGCTCGGTGCGAACTTTTCCATATTCGGACTTCCTTTTGCAATTGGTTTAAATACTACTTCCGTTTCTGGTTTTGAAATTAGAACCAAACCTACTCAACAGCCGGACGCAACTTTTAATGTTTATTATTTTTACGGAAGCCTTTCAACCGCCTTTAACGTGATTAAAAATCTTTCGGCAGGGCTTACCATAAAGTATTTGAATGAGAATATTCTGTCCGACGAAGCTTCGGGTTTAGGCTTTGATATTGGACTGCATTATAAAGATATAATTCCCGGATTAAATGCCGGAGCGGCAATTCGTAACCTCGGATCGATGAATCAGCTGAGGAATCAATCAACAAAACTACCTGTTGATTTAAGAGCCGGCTTGGGTTACAATTTTCGATCGGATAAGTTAAACTCAATAGTAACTATAACCGGCGGTGTGCAAAAATATACTGAAGCTAACGATACTCATTTCCTTTTTGGTTCGGAAGTATTGTGCAATAAGCTTTTCGCATTAAGACTGGGTTATATGACCGGTTATGAATCGAAAGGCATTACGGCAGGCGCAGGTGTTTTGTGGAATAAATTAAATTTTGATTATGCCTTTACACCATTCGATTTTGGTTTGGGCAGCTCACATACAATTTCTTTAATGTATACTTTCTAATTTAATTTATAAGTTTACTTTTCATAATTTCTGTTAATGTATTATTTTTCTTCTCTATTTAACGGCTAATTCCTTATTTTACTAACTTATAAAATTTGTATTTATATATGGAAATTATTGAATATACTAAGGAATGGAAAGAGCGATGGGATGAATTTGTTCTTAACTCCAGCAACGGAACGATGTTCCAAATGCAGAAATTTTTCGATTATCATGAACCCGGAAAATTTAAATTTAATCATCTTGTTTTTCTGGAAAAAGGAAAAATTGCCGCATTACTTCCGGGAAGTTTATTGAAAGACGGTATCTATGAATCTCCCATCGGTGCAAGCTACGGTTCCGTTGTAGTAAAAGATATCAAATTTAAAAAGGCGATGGAGATAGTTGAAACTTTATTAAGCTGGGGCAAAAAGAACGGAATAAAAGAATTTCTCCTCACATCGGCACCGATGATTTACGAAACGTATCCGAATCACAATCTCGATTTTGCCATGCTGTGGCAAGGGTTTAATTATCAATTGCATTATATATCCAGTGCAATAAAGCTGGAAAAAGATAGAGATATTATTTCAAGATTTTCTCCTACGATACGCCGTAATGTTAGAAAAACTTTTAAGGATGGAAATATTCACGTTGAAGTAAATGAACGATACGACGAGTTTTATCCTATTCTTATTAATAATAAAGCCAGGCATAATGTTAAACCTACTCACTCTTACGAAGATTTAATAAAGTTAAAGAAATTAATGCCCGACAGACTGAAGCTGTTTATGGTCTACTTTAAAGATAAACCGATCGCCGGTTCTTTAATGTTCTACCCGAATAAAAATGTGGCTCTTTGTTTTTACAATATGCTTCTGTATGATTATGTACAATATAAACCGATTCAAAGGGTAATGTACGAAGTTGTAAAAGATGCAACCGAGTCCGGCTACAGTTATGTTGATATTGGCGTTTCGCAAGATACTTCGGCAGAGAATCCTATGACCCCGAGTATGAGTTTGATAGATTTCAAAGAAAAGTTTGATGCCAAATCAATTATGCGCAATACACTGCAATATCGTTTTTAATAACAAAGAATAGTCATGCCACAAACTAAGACTGCTTGCATAACATTTCTCGGTAATCCGAATCTTGATTCCAGATTGGTTAATCTTACAAGGTCCTTGCGCAGCGAAGGAATGCGAGTTAAAGTTATTGGTTTCGATTGGCAAAGTGACAATTTTAAGAGTATTGAAAGTGATGTATCCATATTTAAACTTTCTAAGCAAAAATTTTCTTTAATGTTCTATTTTAATTTCATCAAAATTTTATTTTCTCAGCTTACAAAAATAAAAGCAGATTATTATTTCGCAGAAGATATTTACGTCTTACCTATTACTCACTTATTTTCTAAATTGCGAAAAGCCAAATTATACTACAATAGCAGAGAACTATATTCCCATATTGGAGGATTAAGGAGAAAGAAAAAAGCTCAATGGGCAATTAGTATTGTCGAAAAAATTTTTATTAAAAAACCAGCTTATGTGTTAACTACCGGTGAAATGGATGCAACTTACTTGGAAAAAATTTACGGAATTACCAATACTTTGGTTTTAAGAAATTTACCCTCTTACAAAAAGCCGACCGGTATTGTCAATTATAAAAAATTGTTTAACTTGCCAGAAAATAGGAAAATTATTCTCTACCAAGGTGTTCTGCTTGAAGGAAGAGGAATTTCGCTAACTTTGAAAGCTCTTGTTCATTTGCCCTATGTTGACTTTGTTATTTTAGGTGAGGGAGTTTTCAGAAGTAAATACGAAGAAGAAGCCAAAAAATTAAACATTTGGGATAGAACTCATTTCTTAGGTGCAATTAAGCATGAAGAACTTATAAACTACACAGCCGGGGCGGATATTGGTTTAGCATTGATAGAAAATATTAGTCTTAGTTATTATTACGCTCTGCCGAACAAATTATTTGAATATATAATTGCCGGAATACCCGTATTGGTTACGGAACTTCCTCAAATGGAAAGAATAGTAAAAGAATATAATGTTGGTGAAGTTCTGCCGGATGAAACTGCCGTCGGGTTAAGTGAAATTTTAATAAAAATGTTTAAAGAAGAAGAATTGATGCGGAACTATAAAGAAAATTGTATAAAAGCCGCAAAAGAATTGAACTGGGAAGTTGAATTTAACAATGTTAAAAATTTACTTCTCTAAAGTTTATGAAACAAAAAAGAATACTTATTGTCAGACCCGATCGTATTGGTGATGTTGTACTTTCAACACCTTTGCCTTGCGAAATAAAAAAGCAATTTCCGAATAGTTTTATTGCAGTTCTTGTAAGAAAATATACCGAAGCCATTTACCAACATAACCCTTACGTTGATAAAATTTTACTTATTGATGATTTATCAGCTGATTCAAAAAATTACTTCTGGAGTAAAGTTAAAGAAATTCATTCTTATAAATTTACTCATGCTCTAATGTTATTACCGAATGAAAAAATAAATTATATATTATTCTTTGCGGGAATAAGAAAACGGATCGGTGTCGGTACTAAATTATACCAATTCATAACCGGAGTAAAGGGAGTTGGTAGGAATAAATACGTACCATTGCGGCATGAAGCAGATTACTCGATGGACTTAGCTAGAGCAATCGGTATAAAGACAAACGATTTATCACCTGAAATTTATTTAACCGAAAGTGAACAAAAAAGAACTACGGAAATTAAAAATAATTTATTAAACGGGAAGAAATATTTAATTGGGGTTCATTCTACGAGTGGTAATTCTGCTCCCAATTGGAAACCTGAAGTTTATTGTAATTTAATTAAAGATTTACAAAACCGTGAAGATGCAAAAGTTGTTATAACTGATTTCAATATGCCTAATGTAATTAAAACAAATTGTAATGTTGATTCTATAAATGAAGGAAATAACTTGAGAGATACAATAATCAATCTTTCAACTTTAGATTTACTCGTTTCGGCAAGTACGGGACCCATGCATATTGCAGCTGCATTGAAAGTAAAGACGGTTTCTTTATTTTGTCCGTTGACCGCTTGTTCTCCAAAACTTTGGGGACCGATGGGAAACGAAAATAAAGTTATATTACCGGCTGAAAATTATTGTGAAAATTTTTGTCCCGGTGATCCTAAAAAATGTGATTATAACGGCGAAAAGGGAATCAGTGTTCAGCAAGTAATAAACAATATTAATTTGCTGCTTCATTTTAATTAGAAGATTTATATATTTGTCCCTTAAAATTTTTGCCGAGTGCTAATTAACAGGTCGGTGCCCAACTCCGTCAGGTCCGGAAGGAAGCAGCGGTAAGCATTCGTTTTGTGTAGTTAGTTACTCGGCATTTTGTTTTTTTACTTTTAATCCCAATCTTAATCTTAATCATGCTCTTTCTCTAAACACGATTAAAAATTATTGTTTAATTTTCTATCCCTCAGCAGGTGGATTTAAAATCTTCAATTATCTATTCACAATTTTTTAGTAATATTTTTCTTTTAATTATAATTTCTCAACTTTATATTTGTTTTTAACATTTCAAACGAACGCACTATACAGATATTGATAAAAAAAATTATTTTTATATTGCTGGTTTTATCTTCAATTAGCTCGGCTCAAAAAGTTGAATTGCCTGCCTTTTCTTTAAGCGGAATCAAGACCCATATTAAAATTACCGGTATTGATGAATCGGTCAATAGTGTTTGGATTAGTTTAATTCATAATTCACAGGTTCAAAACATTAAATTATCTGTACGTGATTCTCAGGTTGATACCTCAATAGTAATTCCAAAAGCCGGGAATTACAAAGTTCAAGTGAATATACTAAGAAATTATCAGCACAAAATTAAAGTACTTCCGGGTTGGCTAAGTATTGTTCCTCCTTTACTCGCAATTTTATTGGCTTTAATAATTCGGCAAGTGCTAGTTTCTCTTCTTGCTGGTATTTATGTGGGCGCAATTTTTATTTATGATTTTAATCCGTTTACTGCTTTATTACGGCTCGGCGATACGATAATTCTCAATGTTTTGGTAGATTCAGACCACATGTACGTAATTGTATTTACATTATTGATTGGAGGTGTAGTAGGGATAATCTCCCGGAACGGTGGAACAGCCGGGCTGGCAAATGAGATAACAAAATTGGCAAAAACTGCTAAATCGGGAATGATTGCCAGTTGGTTAATGGGAGTTGTTATTTTCTTTGATGATTACGCAAACTCGCTGATTATCGGTAATATGATGCGACCGATTACCGATAAACTAAAAATTTCCCGCGAAAAACTTTCGTACATTGTTGATTCTACAGCCGCACCGGTTGCGAGTATCGTTATTATTAGTACATGGATTGGATATGAACTTGGACTGATAAATGAAGGATTGAAAGCCATCGGATCAGCGGAGAATGCTTATGACGTGTTTCTTAAAACAATTCCGTACCGGTTTTATCCTATTGCAGCAATATTTTTTGTCTTTCTTACTTCTTACTTACAGAGAGATTTTGGTCCGATGTTTAAAGCCGAAAAAAGAGCAAGGACAACCGGAAAACTAGTTGGTGACGGAGTTGAAGTAAAGAGTCTGATAAATGATAATGAGAGATTACCAAGTAAAAAGCATGCGAAATGGATAAATGGTGTTGTGCCTATTCTTGTTATTCTGCTCGGTACAATTGCCGGTTTATTTTATACAGGATATTTAAGTTTGGCAGCAAATGGTATAACAGATTATTCAATCCAAAATTTAATTAGCCATTCGGATTCTTTTAAGTCCTTGCTTTGGGCAAGCTTCGGGGCTGCGATTGTTGCCGTAATTATGACCGTCTCACAAAAAATATTAAACTTACATGAATCGGTGGAAGCTTGGCACAAAGGTGTCCAATCTATGTTGTTTGCAGTTATCATTTTGGTTTTTGCATGGGGTATAAGCAAAATGACCGTTGATCTAAAAACAGCAGATTATATAATTTCAATTTTGAGTGATTCTATGAATCCAAGACTTTTACCGGTTTTGGTTTTTATTATTTGCGGGGGAATAAGTTTTGCAACCGGTACAAGTTGGGGAACAATGGCTATTGTTATGCCTATCGTAATTCCACTTGCTTCGGAAGTCTCAAAAATTTCCGGCTTGTCACCGGTCGATACAACAATAATTATTCATGGTGTAATCAGCTCCGTTTTAGCAGGTTCTGTTTGGGGTGATCATTGTTCACCGATAGCCGATACAACTATTCTAAGCTCTATGGCTTCACAATGCAATCATATCGATCACGTTCGTACTCAGTTACCGTATGCATTGGCTGTGGGAAGTGTTACTATGGTTTTAGGAGATTTTCTTACTGCATATGGACTGAATCCATTTATAGCAATATTACTAATCTTTGCAGCTCTTTATGGAATTTTAATGTTGGTTGGAAAAAAGGTATAGGACAAAGAAAAAAGTAAAAAGACAAAAGTGCTATTTTCTCAAACCTCAGGGGTTTTGGAAACCTCGGAAGTTTTTTTATGAATTATCTTTATGATAAAACTCAAACACCAATTTTGCCTTAGCTTTCCCAATAACTTTTACAAGATCCGCCTCGTTTGCTGTTTTTATTTCTTTTAAGCTTTTGAAATTCTGAAGTAGCTTTTCAGCTATTTTTTCTCCTATTCCTTTTATTTCAAGCAATTCTGTAGTTAATGTTCTTTTTGATCTTCGATGGCGGTGAAATGTAATTGCAAATCTGTGTGCTTCATCCCGTAAATGCTGAAGTAATTTTAAACTGGATGAAGTTTTGGGAATAGTCTGCGGTTCGGAAATACCGGGTAAAAAGACTTCTTCCAATCTTTTTGCCAGACCGATTATTTCATAATTTTTTGCTCCGAGTGTTTTTAAAGCCGAGATTGCGCTTGAAAGTTGACCTTTACCTCCATCTACCATAATCAAATCGGGAAACGGTTCATTGTTTTCCTGAAGTTTACCGTATCTTCGTTCAATTATTTCACGCATACTCGCAAAATCATCAGGTCCAACTACACTTTTAATTATAAATTTTCTGTATTTACTTTTCTTAGGTTTTCCGTTTTCAAAAACAACCATACTTGCAACCGCATCACTTCCTTGAATATTTGAATTGTCAAAACATTCAATAACTTTCGGAATCTTTTTAAGTCGTAAATCTCTTTTTAAGGATGTGAGGACATAGGGTAGATTTCCTTCTTTCTTCATGCGCTGAAGTTGAATATCTTTTAATTGTAATATTGCATTTTGTTTACACATGTTGAGTAGAGACTTTGCTTCACTTTTAATTTTTGGAATAATAAACTTAGTCCTTTTTTCTGCTTTTTCTGATAACCATCTTAATAATGCAGCGCTGTCTTCCGGTTCTTGTTCAATAAGTATTTTCGGCGGAACCTCAACAAACTCGCCATAATAAAATTTTATAGCCGCATTATAAATCTTAGCCGGATTATCATCAAGTTTAGTAGTAAGTTTCAATTGTTTTTTACCGACTAGTTTACCTAATCTGATATTAAGTATAGTCGCAGCTACATCCGTATCTTCAACTGCAATACTTATTACATCTTTATCGTCAACATCTGTCGAAACAACTTTTTGTCTTGAAGAATAAATCTCAAGTTGTTTAATTTTATCTCTTAGTTCAGCGGCTTTTTCAAATTTAAAATTTGAAGCTGCATCTTCCATTTTTCCCTTCAAATCAGAAATTAGAATGTCAGTTTTCCCTTTAAGTACTTTAATCACTTCATTTACCATATCGTTATATTCATTCTCGCTAACTAAACCTTCGCAAGGTCCGTCGCACTTTTTTATATGATAGTCCAAGCAAACCTTTATTTTCTTCTGCTTAATTACTTCATCGTCAATGTAATATTTACAACTTCTTATTTTAAATGTTCTATTGATCATTCTTAAAGAAGCTTTCATATTTTTAACATCTGTAAAGGGACCAAAATACTTTGATCCGTCTCTTACCACTTCTCGCGTAGGAAATATTTGCGGGTAGGGTTCTTTAGTTATTCTGATATAAGGATAAGATTTATCGTCTTTTAAGTTTACGTTATAACGAGGCTTAAGTTTTTTTATAAGATTATTTTCAAGTACTAATGCTTCAATTTCGTTGTCAGTTATAATAATTTCCAAATTTTCAATTTTACTGACTAATATTTTAGTTTTGAGAGAATCAAGATGCGATTGGAAATAAGACCTTACACGACTGCGTAAGTTTATAGCTTTACCAACATAAATTATTTTTCCTTTATCATTTTTAAATTGATAAACGCCTGGTAAAGCCGGAAGAGCTTCTAATTTTTGTTCAAGCAATTGATTCATAATTTAAATTTAATAAAAGTTGGAAAGTGTAGTGGCTAAATTTGGTAAAAACTTGAATAATAAATTTGGGTAGAAATACAAAATTAGAATCTATTATTAAATTGAACGTAAATATTCTAAAAAAAAATACTGAAAACAGGAAGATTAAATAATACTATTCAAATACATAATTTTTTGGGATAACAACTATACCGGTATCAGTTACCTTGAATTTCTTTTTATCTTTTTCAGGGTCAAATCCAATTTCAACTCCTTCCGGAACGACTACGTTTTTATCCATAATCGTTCTTCTTATTCTGGAGTGTCTGCCGATATTACAATTATCCATTATGATAGAATCTGTAATATAGGAATATGAGTTTATTCTAACGTTTGGTCCTAGAATTGACCTTTCAACAAGTCCGCCGGAAATTATGGTTCCGTCGGTAATTAGTGAGCTAAGTGCACGCCCAACTCTTTCTCCCTCGTGCGATAATGTTTTAGCCGGAGGATACTGCTGCTGCCTTGTTCTAATAGGCCAGTCAACATCATAAAGGTTAAACTCGGGATTAACGCTTATTAAATCCATACTCGCTGCATAGTAACTGTCAATAGTACCAACATCAACCCAATAAGGTTTATCCTTGTGATTTTCATCCTCGAATCGATAAGCATACATATCATAACCTTCTTTCAGCATGAAAGGAATAATGTTTTTCCCGAAATCTTCATACGGTAAATTTTTATCGATCATTTTTTTGAAGACAGAGATTAGAACTTCAATGTTGAAAATATAAATTCCCATATTTATAAGAGAATACCCTGGTCGGCTAGGAATTTCCGGAGGTTCGTCCGGTTTCTCTATGAATGAAAGGACTTTATAATCTTTATCAATTTCAATAACTCCAAATCTGTTTGCCTGATCTTTTTTAGTAACAATAGTGGCTATTGAGAAATCAGCTTTTTTCTCAACATGATATTGTGTCATTTTAAGGTAATCCATTTTATAGATGTGATCGCCGGAAAGAATTAATACCCAATTATTGTATTCTGGTTCTAAAAGATTTAAATTTTGATAAATGGCATCTGCCGTTCCTCTATACCATTCGTTTCCTACTTTGTGTTGGGGTGGAACGGAAAAAATAAATTCGCGTAGTTCGGGATGGAAAATATTCCAAGCTTCATAAAGATGCCTGCTCAGCGAATCCGATTTGTACTGTGTTAAAACATATATTTGGCGAAGACCTGAGTTCAAACAATTTGAAAGAGCAAAATCGATAATTCTGTATTTACCGCCGAAGGAAACCGAAGGTTTAGTTCTATACTCTGTTAATGGATACAAACGCTGACCCATGCCGCCGGCAAGAATCATTGTCATTGTGTCTCTTACTAATGAAGAACCTATAAACGACATATTTATTCTCTAATTATGGTGAGTTTTTTTATAATCAGTTAATGTATAAATTCGTAAATTAAAGAACTAAAAGTTGTAATATGATATTTAATTATATAAGACATGAAAGTCAAGAAAAATAAAATACTATTGTCAATTGGATTACTAATTTTTTTAGTAATAATTGTTTTTTCTGTTCTAAAACCGTCATTTATACAATTCAATTCTGAAAATGTTCAACTTGTTTTAAAAGGTAAAAGTGCATTTACAAGTTATAATAAATTGAATCAAAAAAATCTTGATATACTTCATTACGATTTGAATTTTAACCTATTTTCTAAAAAAAATGAAATAAAAGCTTCGTGTACAATACTGGCAAAAATTAATGAGTTAAAATCAAATAAGATTATACTAAATTTTTATGATAATATGAAAATTGAAAAAGTATTGCTCAATAATATCAAAGCTCCTTTTTCGAGAGATAGTAAACATTTATTTATTTCAAGAAACGATATTACTAAAGATACGGTTTCAATTTACATTCAATACTCAGGTACTCCTAAAAGTTTAGGATTCGGTAGCTTTAATTTTAAACGTTTTAAAAAAGAACCGGTGGTTTATACTTTAAGTGAACCTATATTTGCTTCCACTTGGTTTCCTTGCAATGATATTCCAATCGATAAAGCTACTGCGGATATAAAAATAACTAATGACTCTTCATTCGTTTCCGTTTCAAACGGGAAGTTGGTTGATATAGTAAGTAGCAGAGGAAAAAAAACTTACCATTGGAAAACTGTTTACCCTATTTCAACTTACTTAATTTCAATTTTTTCTGCCGATTACGATCATTTTAGTCAGAAGTATATTTCGTTGAATAAGCAAGATACTATGAATATAGAATATTTTTCCTTTCCGGAACACACCAAATTAGCTAAGGTCGATTTTTCAGTTAACTTAAAAATATTGAAATATTTTTCATCATTGTTTGGGGAATATCCGTTTATAAAAGAAAAATATGGTGTTGCAGAATTTTTATGGCCTTTGGGAGCCATGGAAAATCAAACAATTACCGGAATCGGTGCAAATTTTATTGGCGGAAGGAAATTCTTTAATGATATTTATATTCACGAGTTAGCTCATCAGTGGTGGGGAAATGCGGTAACATTGAAAACCTGGAAAGATATTTGGTTAAACGAAGGATTTGCAACTTATTCCGAAGCGCTCTATTTTGAACATGAAAGCGGGAAAGATGCATTAATTTCAACTTTGATTTCTAAGTTCGGCGAGTTCGAAGGGAAAACACTTTACGATCCGGGAATTAAACTTTTTGATAAAATAGTCTATAATAAAGGCGCTTGGGTCTTGCACATGTTAAGAAGAGAACTTGGCGATGAGCAGTTTTTTCAAGTTTTACGGAACTATTACGAAACATTTAAGTATAAAAATGCATCGACTGAAGATTTTAAACAAATTTGTGAAAATGTTTCACAAAAAGATTTGAATTACTTCTTTGATCAATGGGTATGCAAAGGAAAAGGAATTTTAAAAGTGGATTATAGTCTTGAATCAGATTCACTTTCTGACAATAGATTTGTAAATAAGCTGCACATAACCCAAGTTCAAAGCGGATATAATGTTTATAGTTTCTTGTTGGATATGAAGTTTAGAATGCAAAATGGTGAAAGTTTTGCAAAACACTACAGAATAAAAACGAAAGATACAATTTTAACGTTTAATTCAAATTCACTTGTTTGGGATGTTGTTCCGGATACTGAAAGTTGGTTGTTAGCTAAATTTATAAAGAAAAATTAGGAACGATCTTAAATTATTAAATTCCTTATTCTGTTTAATTTTCTTAAATTTCAACTTATTAAAAAAACGAATTAATATTGTCTGAAACTGCATTTTTTATATCTGATTTACATTTAGGACTCGAATCTCCGCAGAAGGAAAAAATTAAGGAAAGAAAGCTTGTCGAGTTTCTAAAATTTTCAATCGGGAAAACCGATAAGCTTTTTATTGTAGGCGATCTGTTTGATTATTGGTTTGAATACAAGAGAGTTATTCAAAAAGGTTTTTTCAGAACTTTAACGGCACTCCAAAATTTAACGGAATCCGGAGTTGAGGTAAATTATTTAATCGGTAATCACGATTTCTTACATAGAAATTTTTTTAGTAAAGAAATTGGTGTTAATCTTTATCAAACGGAATTAACTATAGAAATTAACAGGAAGAAGTTCTTTATAGCACATGGAGACGGACTGGTTGAAAATGACTTTGGATACAAGGTATTAAAGAAAATTCTAAGGAGCAAAGTCACTCAGCGAATGTATTCTATGCTTCATCCGGATTTTGGAATTTGGTTGGCAAGTTCGACAAGTAAAAATAGCCGGTCTTATACAGGTCAAAAAGATTATGGCGAAAACGATGGTTTGCTTAAAACAGCACGTTTAAAAATTGACGAAGGATTTGATTATGTTATTTTTGGCCACACGCATGTTAAGCGTTTTGAAGGATATAAAAACGGATTTTATGTAAATTTAGGATCTTGGTTGGAAAACCCTTGTTATGGTAAGTTTGCAGATAATAATTTCCAAATTATTAATTGGTAGAAAATGTCTCAAGAAAATAATAAGAAAGAGAAAAAATTTAATAAAAAAATAAAAAAAAGAGTCGGTTGGTCAATAGTATCATTACTGTTTGTTGTGTTAGTTATTGCCGGTTACTTCTTTTACCAGCATATTGTTAGCGGTTTACCTTCGCTGGATCAATTGGAAAATCCTAAACAAAGTTTAGCAAGCAATGTCTTTAGTTCAGACGGTCAAAAAATAGGTCAGTACTTCAGACAAAATAGAATAGAAACCAATATTGATAGTTTACCGCCGTATGTTGTAGAAGCACTTGTTTCTACCGAAGATAGAAGTTTTTATAAACATTGGGGCGTTGATCTTCAGCGTTTTATAAAAGCAATGTTTAAAAATATCTTTCTATTCAAACGCGAAGGCGCTAGTACAATAACTCAACAGCTAGCAAAAAATTTATATTCACTTAAAGTTACAAAGGAAAACTTATTCCAAACCGGAGTAAGAAAAATTAGAGAATGGATAACTGCGGTTCAAATTGAAAAGACTTATACCAAACGAGAAATTTTAGAGATGTATTTTAATACTTCGTATTTCGGTAACCGTGCATATGGGATTGAAATGGCATCTCAAATATATTTCAATAAGCGTGCAGAAGAATTAACATTGCCTGAAGCAGCCGTTCTGATTGCTTTGTTAAAATCTTCAGTTTATTATAATCCTAAACGCCATTATGAAAATTCATTAAGACGTAGAAATTTAGTAATGCATAACATGGTGGTAACGGGCGATTTAACTCAAGATGAATATGACAAGCTGAAAAAAGAACCTATTAAATTAGTAAAATATAAGTTTGCCGGTGGTGTACAGAGTGTAATTGCTCCTCATTTTGTTGAGTATGTGCGTCAGAAATTGGATAAATTATCTGATAAATATCATTATGATCTTTATGAAGATGGTTTAACTATAACTACTTCTTTAGATACTCGTATGCAGAGAATTGCAAATCGTGTAGTAAAGGAACACTTAGATGAATTCCAGAAAAAGTTTGATAAATATTGGAAATGGAATAAACACAGAGATATTCTTACAGATATTGTTAACAAAGCTATTAAAAGTAGGAGAGATTACTTACTTGCATCAAATGAAGAAAAGAATAAAATAATTAAAAAACTTTGGAAAGATACAGCATTTATCGATTCCGTAAAAAAAATAGCGCAAACTATAGAAGTTGGATTTGTAGTTTTAGATGTTAAAAATGGCGAAATTAAAGCTATGGTCGGCGGTCGTAATCAAGATTTTAGTTACGGCCTTAATCATGTGACCCAAATTCGCAGGCAGCCTGGTTCGGCATTCAAACCTATCGTTTATACTGTTGCTCTTGATAATGGCCTTTATCCGGCTTATCCAATTCTTGATCAAGAATTTGTTTACGGCAGCGATAAATGGAACCCGCATAACTTTGATAAATCGGTAAATGGTTTTTTAACGTTAAGAGACGGATTAAGGAATTCAGTAAACTTAATCAGTGCAAGATTAATTATCGAAGGTTATGCCCCGTTATATCAGATAGGACAGTACGCAGATAAACTGGGGATTACTACAAAATTGGATTTAGTCCCTTCAATAGCATTAGGCACTTCACTTGTAATTCCTCTGGATTTAGTTAGTGTATATGCCACTTTTGCCAATCATGGAATTCATAACGAGCCTCTGGGCATAACTCAAATAGAAGATAAAAACGGAATACTTCTTGCTAACTTTTTTCCCAAAACAAGAGCAGCAATTTCGGAAGATACCGATTTTCTGATTACTAATATGCTGGAAACCGTAATTAACGAAGGAACGGGTATTAGAACAAGAGTGATTCATCATTTTATGAGACCGGCTGCCGGGAAAACAGGTACTACTCAAGATTATGGTGATGCATGGTTTATGGGATTTACTCCTCAATTAGCTGCTGGAGTTTGGGTTGGCTTTGACGACAGGCGGATTACGTTTACAGGTTCCTACGGTCAAGGTGCAAAAGCTGCAAATCCTATCTGGTCAAATTTTATGAGGGAAGTGTACGATTCACTTCAAATTCCGGAAGAGGATTTCCAAATGCCGGAAAGCGGAAATATTGTTCAAGTTAAGTTTTGTAAGGAATCAATCTATAAATACGGTGATCCTAAACTTTATTCACAAGATTGTGAATCGGGTGCTCTCAGCGATTATATTAATATAAAGGACGTTCCTAAAACCTTTAATGCCGAAAGAGATTCTAGAATAAAAGTATTCTCGAAATATTGGAAAGCCGATAGTCTTTCTCACGAAGCATTGGAAATTGATGAGGAATGAATTTTGTTTATATCGGACAGTTAATTAACTTTGCGTTCTAATTTTTCGTACTTGACAGTTAACAAAAACGTTATACTGAAAAATTTAATATAAGTCCATTATTGCCCGGATGGCGGAATTGGTAGACGCGCTAGGTTCAGGACCTAGTGGGAGCAATCTCGTGCAGGTTCGAGTCCTGTTCCGGGCACACATTTTAAGTAAAATTAAATGAATAATGATTTAGATATTGCTTATAATAATGCCCTGAATTTTGCAAAATCCCACTACGAAAATTTTCCGGTCGTATCATTTCTTATTCCTAAAAAATTAAGAAAGCATATTGCAATTGTATACCAATTTGCCCGTCAAGCTGATGATATTTCCGATGAGGGTAATTTAACTCATGAAGAACGTCTAACACAACTAAATAAATTCACAACTGGTTTTTCAAATGCATTAAACGGAAATTACTCAAATGATTTCTGGAATGCATTAGTATCTACCATAAATCAATTTAATCTTACGCATCAACTATTTTTCGATCTGCTTACGGCATTTAAACAAGATATCACTAAAAAAAGATACAAGGATTATGAAGAATTGTTAAACTACTGCAAACACTCTGCAAATCCCGTTGGTAGAATAATTTTAGAACTTTTCGATGTTAGAGATGAAGCGTCAATGATTTATTCCGATAAAATTTGTACAGCTTTGCAGCTTACGAATTTTTACCAAGATGTAAAAGTTGATTTCGAGAAAGATAGAATTTATTTGCCTGAAGATGAAATGAAAAATTTTGGTGTAGACAAAAATATATTTACGTTAAGCAAAATAAATAGTAACTTTGAAAAATTGTTATTGTTTCAAATTAATAGAACCAGACAATTATTTAATGAAGGGAAGAAATTACTAAGTAACTTACCAGGTTTGCTTAAATACGAAATTAAGTGGACAATTTCAGGCGGCGAAGAGATTCTGAATAAAATTGAAAAGTTAGATTTTGATGTTCTTAATAAAAGACCAAAACTAAGTAAGATTGACTATTTTTTAATATTAATTAAAACTTTTGTACAATGAAAAATTCCTCATCAGCTAAAGAAATTGCAAAAAAAAGCAGAAGTAGTTTTTATTATACTTTTAGCTTGTTGCCTCCTGAAAAAAGAGAAGCAATGAATCATGTTTATGCTTTTTGCAGACATACTGATGACATAGTAGACGAAGGTCTTGAGCCAGAGGATGTTAAATTTGATAACTTGAGGAAATGGCGTTTAGAACTTAACAAATCATTAAGTGGAAATTCCGAATATCCTTTATTAAATAAACTTGCCGGAACAATCAAAAAGTTTAATATTCCGTTAGAACCGTTTTACGATTTGATTTCAGGCGTGGAAATGGATTTGCAGCAAAATAGGTTTCTTAGTTTTAATGATTTGAAAAAGTATTGTTATAATGTGGCTTCCACGGTCGGACTAATGAGCATTCCCATATTCGGGTATAAAAAAGAATCTACAAAAGATTATGCAATACATCTTGGAATGGCATTACAGCTTACAAATATTTTACGGGATGTAAAAATTGATGCTAGTCATGGTAGAATATATTTACCTAAAGAAGATTTAAAAAGATTTAATTATAGCGAGCAGAATTTATTTAATAATGTTTATAATGAAAATTTTGTGTCGCTTATGCGGTTTGAAGCAAAACGGGCAGAGGAGTTTTATGAAGCTGCTAATGCATGTTTAGATGACAAAGAAAAGCCGGCTTTATTTGCTGCCAGAGCAATGCAGCATATTTATTATAGACTTTTGAAAAAAATGCAGGCTAAGAATTTTAATGTATTTGAAAAAAACATTAGTGTTTCAAAATTTGATAAAGTTGCAATAGCAGTTGGCGTTTGGCTTAAATATAGATTAGTTTATTAAATGTCTAAATGTATTGTAATAGGCGGAGGTTTTGCGGGTCTCTCTGCCGCAGCTTATCTGGCAAGTTCGGATATTGATGTTCACCTTATTGAAGCTTCCCCGAAATTAGGCGGTAGGGCTTATTCCTTACTAGATAAATCTCATAATGAATTTATAGATAACGGTCAGCATATTTTGATGGGTTGTTATAAATATTCTTTAGATTTCTTAAAATTAATAAGGGCTGAGGATACATTATTTTATCAGAAAAATCTCGAGCTAATTCTAGTAAGTAAAGGAGGAAAGGAGGATATTTTAAGAGCGCCGGATATTTTTTATCCGCTAAATTTATTATTGGCAATCCTTCAATTCAAGCCCTTTAATATTAAAGATAAGCTTAGTCTTATAACTTTCATGATTAAGCTGATGTTTATTTCCAGAAAAAATATTAAAGAATTAACGGTTGATGAATGGTTAAAACAAAACGGTCAGGGAGGAAGAATAAACGACTTTTTGTGGGAAATTTTAGCGATTGGCGCGTTAAATAATTCGACCAAAAATGTATCTGCTGCAATATTTTATGATATTTTGAAAACTATTTTTTATAGCGGTAATAAATCCACTACTCTTATAATTCCCAAAAACGATTTAAATAACGTTTATTGCAAACAAGCTGAAAATTTTATTGTAAAAAAGGGCAGCGCTGTTTCGCTTAATGAAAGAGCAATAGAATGGATTACAGAAAATGGAAAAATTGTTGCTCTAAGAACAAATAAAAACTTATATGAAGATTTTGATTACATAATTTCAGCCGTTCCTCATTTCGCTCTAAAAAAAATCATTAATAATGGAATAGATAATATAAAAGACAATTTATTCCAATACTCCTCAATTTTATCAATGCATATTTGGCTAAAGAATAATCCGTTTAAAGAAAAATTTTATGGATTAGTCAAATCGAAAGTGCATTGGGTGTTTAATCATAATTCCTTTATTACTTTAGTGATAAGTAATGCAGATAGTTTTATTAAATTTTCGGCAGATTATTTGTCGGAATTATTGCTTAAGGAATTAGAAGATTATTTCCAATATTTCAATAAAGATTTGGTGACCGGATACAGGATTATAAAGGAAAAAAGAGCAACTTTTATTCCTTCAATTTATTTTGATAAAAATAAGTCTGCAATTATTTCCAATTATGAAAATTTAATTTTAGCCGGTGACTGGACCAATACCGGTTTACCCTCCACAATTGAATCGGCAGTAAAAAGCGGTACGAAAGCTGCTGAATATTTAATTTCGGGGAAAAAATAAGATAAATATAACTTTTTTTAACCAAGTTCTATGATAATTAAAATATTAGCATTATATTTCGGTCATAAAGCTCTTATTATAAGTTTTAGAGCAAAATATTTTATACACTCAAATAAAAATTAAAGATGGAAGAATCGATTCCACTTAAAATTTTTAGTTTCATTCATTTTAATTCCACAGAGTTTTTTCCATTAAATATATTCAATCAAGATTCACTAATTTATAGGAGGTTGTTGTGTCAACTTTAAAAGAAAAACTGTATAAAAAAATTGAAGGCTGGCGCCCGAGAACAGTCAGATTAGCAAAAGAATACGGCAGTACAAAAGTTGGTGATGTTACAATAGCGCAAGTAATTGGCGGTATGCGCGGTGTTAAAGCTTTAACGACAGATATTTCTTATTTAGATCCTTATGAAGGAATAAGGTTTAGAGGCTTTACTATACCGGAAGTTTTGGAAAAATTACCTAAAGTGCCCGGTCATGAAATGCCTTATGTTGAAGGTTTCTTTTATTTACTATTAACCGGTGATATTCCGACTGATGAAGAAGTAAAAGAAGTTGCTGCAGAGTTTAATAAACGTAAGATGGTTCCAGAGTATGTGTTCGATGTTTTAAGGGCTATGCCTAAAGATTCACATCCGATGGCAATGTTTTCAACTGCTGTTGTTGCTATGGAAAAAGAATCGGAATTTGTTAAGAGATATAATGAGGGTATGAGCAAATACGATTATTGGGATCCTACTTATGAAGATGCAATGAATTTATTGGCAAAACTTCCTCAAATTGCAGCTTTTATTTATAGGCTAAAATATAAAGACGGAGATATTATTGCTCCGGATCCTGATCTTGATTTAGGCGGTAATTTTGCTCATATGATGGGAATAGATAAACCTTATGATGATGTTGCAAGGTTATATTTTATTCTTCACAGTGATCACGAAAGCGGAAATGTCAGTGCTCATACAGGTCACTTGGTTGCAAGTGCATTGTCCGATATGTATTATGCGGTCTCTGCTTTATTGGATGGTTTAGCCGGTCCGTTACATGGTTTGGCAAATCAAGAAGTTCTCAGATGGATTCAAGGCGTGATGGATAAAATGGGCGGCAAAGTTCCTACCGAAGAGGAAATGAAGAAATTTGTTTGGGAGACATTAAATTCGGGACAAGTTATTCCGGGGTATGGTCATGCAGTGCTTCGTAAAACAGATCCGAGATATCAAGCACAAAGAGATTTTTGTCTGCAACACTTACCCGACGATCCGATTTTTAAATATGTTGATATTCTGTACAAAGTTGTTCCGCCAATTCTTCAGCAGCATGGAAAAGCTAAAAATCCATGGCCTAATGTTGATGCACAATCCGGTGTAATTCAATGGCATTACGGATTAACCGAGTATGATTTCTATACTGTACTTTTTGGTATTGGTAGATCATTAGGTGTTTGTGCCAATATTATTTGGGATCGTGGTCTTGGTTATTCAATTGAAAGACCGAAATCGTTAACAACTGCAATGTTGGAAGAAATTGCTGGAATAACAGAACCTATTCCTACTCATGAATAATTTTCTACATTACTATGATAATTGATAAAAGGGGCTTTATGCCCCTTTTTATTTTTTTTATTGTTTTATTTATTTGTCTTTCCTATTCTTGCTATTATTTTTTTACAAAAAGTACGAGTTAAAATATGTCGGTAAATCAGGATGCAGTAAAATTAAATGCCAGCTTAAGTTCTTTGAAGAACAAAATTCTTTCCGGAAAGTCTGCGCTGGATGAAAAACAGCTTCAAGAAGTTAATACAATTTTTGAAACTTTTGTTAAAGAAGCTGTGGAAATTGATATGCTTAAGGACGAAGAAACGTTAAAAGAGTTTCTTAATATTCTCGCATCCTCAATTCCGGCACAGCTCGCTTACGGCATGATGGAAAAGGTGAATCCCGATATATATTTTAATTTAGGTGAATACCTTCATGATCTGCTAAATGGGAGTGAAATTAGTAATAATAATATTATACCCGAAGTTGTCCACCAGTACTTAAATCTGTTCAGACTACCTCAATTTCTTAATAAGATTTATGACGAAAAAAGATGGGAAAATTTAATTTATATTCTGATAAATAAAAGCAAATTGAGTTTTAGAAAGCTTTTTAAACAAAGAGTTGAGATTTATGGAAACAAAACACTATTTAATGTAATAACCGGTAAAAATGTTGTTAGCTATAACTGGAAAGAAGTTAATGAGACGGTTGAGGTGTACAGTAAATCTATATCCGGTTTGGCAGACGAGCTTAATGCTACAGATTTTAAAGTAGCTTTTCTTATGGAAAATAGTCTTAATATGGTAATGCTTGATTTAGCGTGCCTGACATCCGGCATAGTAAATATTATGATTCCTGCTAATGCAGTTGCGCAGCATGTTGCGTTTATACTTAACCAAACGGAAGCAACCATTCTTTTTGTTTCTAATGAAAAGCAATTATCGAAAATAAAATCCATAAAGCAAGAATTAACTTATCTTAAACAAGTAGTTTTACTTGAAGGCTCCAGCGCCGAAGAATGGGTAATAACATTCACTGAATTTTTGAACAAGCAAAAATTGAATAGTGATTTAATAAATGAAGAAATCGATATAAATTCGTTAGCATCGGTTATGTATACTTCAGGTACTACCGGTGAGCCGAAAGGTATAATGTTTTCCAATATGAATATTGTTTATAAAAGATTTTGCAGGGCTATGGCTCTACCACAAATTGGTGATAACGATAAATTTTTAGCCTACCTACCGTTATATCATACTTTTGGGCGTTGGTTCGAAATGACCGGCAGCATATTTTGGGGTGCAAGTTATTCTTTTATGGAAAACCCTGCACTGGAAACTATGATAACAGATATGCAGTTAGTAAAACCGACTATTTTTATAAGTATTCCTAAAAAGTGGATTCAATTATATGATTTTATCGGTGCTCATGTAAATCTTGAATTGGATGATGTTGATTTAATAAAAAAAGCTGTTAAAGAGAATACCGGCGGAAGTTTGAAATGGGGACTTTCGGCTGCCGGGTATTTGCCTGCTGAAGTTTTTACATTTTTCCAAAAAAATAATATTGAATTAATGAGTGGCTTTGGGATGACCGAAGCAACCGGTGGGATAACGATGACACCGCCGGGAAAGTACGTCCCTAATTCTCTTGGCAAACCTCTGCCGGGAATGGAAATTAAATTAGCTGAAGACGGTGAACTGCTTATTAAAGGTCACTATGTTATGATTGGTTATTATGGAAAAGATAATGTTTTTCTTGACGAAGGATGGCTGCCTACCGGTGATATAATGAAAATGGATGAAAATGGTTTTATAGAGATTATAGATAGAAAAAAGGAGATCTATAAAAACGTTAAAGGCGAAACTATTGCTCCGCAGAAAATTGAAAATTACTTCCGCGATTTTGAGAATGTGAAGCAAGTTTTTCTCGCCGGTGATCATCGCCCGTTTAACACAGTCCTAATTTTACCAAATTATGACGTGGAAAATTCTATTCTAAAAAATATGTCCGAAAAAGAAATTAAGGATTATTTTGCTTCGGTAATTGTTTCGGTTAATAAATTTTTAGCTCCTTTTGAAAGGATAGTTGATTTCAGGATTATTTCCAGACCATTCACATTAGATAAAGGGGAGCTTACTCCAAAAGGGACGTACAAACGCAGAGTAATAGAAAAAAATTTCCATGAACAATTAGAAGAAATGTATGTAAAAGATCATACCTCCGTTTTTATTGATAATGTGGAATTTAAGATTCCTAATTGGTTTCTTAGAGAAAAAGGATGCTTAAGTAGAGATATTCATACTGCAAATGATATGCTGGAGATTCCTAAGCTCAATAGTTCATTGATTATTAAAAGAGTGGATTTTAATGACAACATATTCAGAATCGGAGACTATGAATATAAAATCAAAAATAAACATATTGATTTACAAGATTTCTTTACAAATCCGCTTTATTGGAGCGGAAATCAAAACATGTTTAAATTTACAGGTGAAACAATTGTTCAATGGTATAGACAAAATCGTGCAGAAAAAGATATTAAAATTGTAAATGTTGTTGCTCAAGAAACGATATCAAATACAATTTTGAAACAATTTCAAATAATTGAACAAGGCAAGGAAACTTCACTAATCGGTTTGCACTATGCATTATTATTATTAAGGTCGGATGACGAAGGCCTTGCTTCGGAGGCAGTGAATTATATTAAGTTTTTATTATCTGATAAAACAATTCCTATCTATAAAACCGCATTGAGCTTTATCTCAATTCTCTCTCTGACAAAATCGTTGCATATAAGACGAAAATTATTTAAAGCTACAATACCAAGAATATCCTTGAATGCTTTTTATAGACTTTTAAGGATATATCTGGATAGCAATCCTGATTTTCTCAATGAAGATTTGAGTCACTACATCATTGAAGGTAGTTCGGGAAAAGAAGAATTACATGAGATTGAAAATATTCTTACAAGCGAAATTAACGCTCATAAAGAAGAAGATATTAAAAGTACGTCAATACCCGTAATGTTAAACTTGCTGGCAAAGTATGGTATGCGGCATCCTACAAGGTATAGTGAAGTACGCCAAATGCTAGCTCGTTTACAAGTTTGGAAAGAGAATTATGAATTAGCAATTTTAGCTGAAGCAGCTAGAAAAGAATTAAGAAAGGGTTTTAGAAACTGGCTTGGTAAAAATGAATCTGTTGCCGTAGATGTTGAAACGGGTGAAGAGTATCAATGGAAAGATGTAATTATTGTTGAAGAAGGTGTTGAAGATGTTCTGAAAGATAGAATTATAAAAGGTATTTCAGAGACTGCAATTTTAAGAGAAACTATTTTCTTATTTACAAAAGGTGTCTTAATTCATTTGGATAGTATTCTACCTTCGGGAATATGGATAAGTAAAGTTTCCGACACTGAAACAAAAGCGGCATTCAAAGTAACCATTCAAACTCGTTTACATGGTGCGTTTGAACTATTATTAACATTAAATAAAAAATTGCCTAAGAGTGAAATAAAACAAGAAATTAAATGGTTAATAATTGCCGGCACTAAATTTTACGTAAATGAATTAGTAGAAGATTTCGGCGGATATTGGGGTGAATATGACTTATGGACTCAAAAATATTTACCGGGAGAAACGGTCGCCAAACTAATTAAACGTGAATTGAGAAGGGAAGATGAAACAAATAAACGAAAGCTATATCATTTATGGCCTTATTTTGTTTGGAATGCAGCGGCTGCTTATGTAAACTTTTGGAAACTTACCGAGAGTAAGTTGCTGCTTAAGAATTCTACGATTAATAATTTTATTATTCCTTCCCATGATTATCAATCAGGAAATAGAATTGTTTCATTAACGGAAAAGTCCGACTTTACAGATTTTAAAGAATTTTTCAGAAACTTTTATTTAAAATTTATTCATGATACAGAAGCCGTGTATCCGTTTTTACATAGAGATTCAATATGGAATTATGTGTTTTCCGGCGTTATAAATGCTCAGGGGCAAAAAAATGGATTAAAAATATTAAAACTATTTAAATTTAAATTAGAATCTTCGGATATACCTGAAGAGATGGATAACGTGCAAGAGAAGTTAGATTTATTTTTATCGACCATTGAAGAAAAAGGATACATACCTAAGCAGTTATATTTTGCTATTAAACGTTTCCATCGTTGGTTTAAACTAAATGATAATGCAGCAATTGAAGCTCAAGCTGAAATGCTTTATGAACTTTACGATACTTATAATTTAAGCGAACTGAATGAATTTTATCCTGAAACACGCACCAGGTTTTTCTTAGAGACTTGTTTCGCGGATTCGGCAGATGACTTAAAAGCAGTTCTGCTCGATTTAGTTAAAAAGCAGCACTTGGAAGAAATTACGCAAGAAAAATTACTTTCTTATATTTCGAAAATTCAAACGGAATTTAGTCTGAATAAAAAAGAAAGTTATTTTCTAACCAGATTAAGTTATCCGCATTTAAAGCCAACCGACTCTGCCGAACTACTAAAGATAAAAGGTGCAGGTAGCTATGCTGCAAACCTTGTAGTTCAATTTGAGGACCATGAAGGTAATATATTTCTTTTCCGAAATCCTATTTCACCTAAAGAAATTGCACGCCTGCATAATTTATTTTTAGCTGCAAATTTACAGGTTCATTTCAGACCTGAACACCAGTTTCTCGTTGCACTTTCTGAACGTGAATATATTATCGGAGGTTTATTTTATGTTCAAACCGATAAGGAAACCGTTCACATGGAAAAAATTGTTGTTGCCGATCCCTATAGAAGAAAAGGAATAAGCGATGGGTTAATGAACGAGTTTTTCAACAGATTAAGAGATGAAAAAATTAAATTTGTAACAACAGGCTTCTTTAGACCCGAATATTTTTACAAATTTGGTTTTAAAATAGAAAGAAAATATTCCGGGTTAGTTAAAAAGCTCGAAGATTAATTTCATCAGGTTTAGTTTTATATAGTTTGCTAATTTTATAATATTTTTTATTTTGTAAAGTTAGAATGATAAGTGCATAGTTATTCTCTGTAGTCCAATGTCCACTAACTTTTTTGCATTTCAAATAATAAAGTAAAATATTTTTATTTTTTAATATTATTTAAAAACCTTTCAACTATTTTTTATATCTTTAATACCCAAAAAGTTTCTACAAATCCACATAAAAAACATGAAATTCAAAAAGAAAACGAAATATATTTTCATCACCGGAGGTGTTGTTTCGTCTCTGGGTAAAGGTATTACCGCTGCTTCGCTTGGGTTACTATTAAAGCAAAGAGGGTACAGCGTTACTATTCAAAAATTTGATCCTTATATTAATGTCGACCCGGGTACAATGAGTCCGTTTCAGCATGGTGAAGTTTACGTAACCGATGATGGAGCAGAAACAGATTTAGACCTTGGTCACTATGAACGATTTCTCGATGTTAGTATGACAAAAGCCAATAACACCACAACAGGTCAAGTTTATTATGAAGTGATTAACAAAGAACGTAGGGGTGATTTTCTCGGTGCAACTATTCAAGTGATTCCTCACATAACCGACGAAATTAAAAGAAGGATGAGATTGCTTGAAGAAAGAAATAAATACGATATAATTATTACGGAAATCGGCGGAACTGTAGGGGATATTGAAAGTTTACCGTTTATGGAATCAATTAGGCAGACTATCTTAGACCTCGGCAAGAAAAATGCTCTCAGTATTCACGTAACTTTAATTCCTTATATCAAATCTGCTGCGGAAATGAAAACGAAGCCGACTCAGCATAGCGTAAAGAATTTACAAGCATTAGGAATTCAGCCGAGTATTTTAGTTTGCAGATCGGAAAGAAAGGTGTCTAAGGACATAAGAAAAAAGATTGCTCTCTTCTGTAATGTCGGTCTGGAAGACGTTGTATCGGCTTATGATGCGGACACAATATATGAAGTACCGTTAAACTTATACAATCAAAAATTTGATAGAATAGTTTTAATGAAATTAAAGCTACCTGATATTAATATAAATCTTGATAAATGGATAGAATTTGTCGATAAAGTTAAACATCCTACAGGAAGTGTAAGCATTGCATTATGTGGCAAATACACCGACTATTTGGATGCATATAAAAGTATTTCGGAAGCCTTTATTCATGCTGGTGCCGAAAATGATGTTAAAGTAAATGTTAAATTTATTAGTGCAGAGGAGTTTGAGAGCAAGAATCCTGAACTTCTGTTAAAAGACGTTGACGGACTATTGGTCCCGGGAGGATTTGGTGAGAGAGGAATTGAAGGTAAAATAAAAGCTATTCAATTTGTCCGGGAAAATAAAGTACCGTTTTTCGGAATTTGTTTAGGATTGCAATGTGCTGTTATTGAGTTTTCCAGAAATGTCTTAGGAATTCGAAAAGCAAACAGTTCGGAGTTTGTTAAAAACCAGTACAGTGTTATTCACATTATGCCCGACCAAAAAAATGTAAAAGTAAAAGGCGCTTCCATGAGATTGGGGGCTTATCCTTGTGTTTTAAAGAAGGGAACCAAGGCTCGATCTGCATATAAAAAAGAAAAGATTTCCGAAAGACACAGACACAGGTATGAAGTTAATAATAAGTTTAGAGATGAATTAGAGAAAAGAGGAATGTTAATTAGCGGCACTTCACCCGATGAAAGATTAGTAGAAATGGTTGAAGTAAAGGAACACCCTTGGTTTGTTGCCTGCCAGTTTCATCCAGAATTAAAATCCAGGGCAACAAAAGCTCACCCGTTGTTTAGAGAGTTTGTAAAAGCTGCAGTTAATTATTCTAAGTCTAAAACCCATAAAGAATGAATTTTAAGAAAATAATTGTAGCTATTTTCCTATTTACAGGGGTTGTACATTCATATCCCCTGTTTCATGATAAAATTAGAGAAGGAATATCCTACCTTTACAATTTGGAACTTAAAAAAGCTTCGGATATTTTTAATAAAGCTGAGCAAATTTTACCTGACGATCCCCGTAGTTATTATTACATTGCGCAAATTCATCTTTGGTCCTTTTTAGGTTCTAAAGAAGAGAATGAATATAAGCAGTTTTTTAAGTTTTCAGACATCGCTAAAAACAAAATTGAAAGTATTGAAAAAATTGATGATAAAGATTACTTAGCCGATTTTTGGAAGGGAAACATTTATACGCAGAGAGCATTAGCGTATTCATCAAAAGATAAAATGCTGGATGCTTTCTGGGCAGCTAAAAAAGCAATTGGATATCTAGAAGACGTGATAGATGAAAAGCCGGATTTTTATGATGCATATTTAGGAATTGGTATTTTTGATTATGCTCTAACTTATGTCCCGGGTATTTTTAAATTTGCGTTAACCCTAACAGGTTTAGATGCCGATAAACAACAGGGTTTTATTAATGTAAGACTTGCACAGCAAAAGGGAAGTTTATTTAAGACTGAAGCTACTTTTCATCTTGCAAAAATGTATACGGATTATATTGCAGAATATGACAGCTCAGCAATTTTGTTAAATTCATTGATAAAAAAATATCCTAAAAATAGTTTGTTCACTTATCAATATGCAATTACATTAATTCGACAACGGAAATTGGATTTGGCTAAAAAAGAACTTTTTAAAGTTATAAACTTAAATAATAAAAGTTTTAGTCAAACAAACTCATTCTCGTATTTTTTATTAGGTGATGTTGAATTACGGGAAAACAACTTTCAAGAAGCAATTAATAATTACAGAAAATTTCTAACAACTACCAAAGCAATTGATTATACCGGGATTGCCAGTTTAAGAGTTGCGCTATGCTATAAATTTTTACGCAATGAAAAGCTTTATAAAAAGTATTTGCTTTTGGCTAGGAATGGAAACAAAGACATTCATGAAGATAACTACGCAAAGGAATATAGCGAATTGTTATTCGAGCGCGGTTTGAATAATAATCAGTTGACGGTTTTTCGAGCAGGAGACTTTTTACTTTCCGGGGATTATAAAAATGTTTTACAAATATTAAACTCGGTTTTGCATAGAATCAAACAGCCGGACTGGAGAGGTAAGGCTCTGATTTATTTGGCTGAATCAAATATCGAACTCGGGAACTATAATATTGCATTTAATTTTGCTTCCAGAGCAATATCTGGAAATTATTATTTTGATAAATGGATACTTCCCTACGCTTTATATTTAAAAGCAAAGGCATATTGGCTAACAGGAAATGATAAAGAAGCTGAAAAATATCTGCTGAAAGCGGAGAATGAAAATGATTATTACAAAAAGGAATACTTACAGTCTTTAATAAATAATTTAAAAAGAAAACTAAATTTGCCGGAATAACCGGATTGTTCTTCTTTTTTTGTATTATAATTTCAGTTTCTAATTTTAAAAGGTCTTATAAAATTGATTTCTTATTCTTTATTCAATAATTTTATAAAATAATAGAATTATTTTATGTTTAGAATTGTTGTATTTGTATCGGGTAGAGGTTCGAATTTAAGGTCAATTTATAATTCGATTGCCGACGGAAAAATTAAGGCTGAAATCTTTGCCGTTGTAAGCAATAAAAAAGACTGCGGCGCAATTGATTTTGCAAAGAGAAAAAATATAAATACTTACTTTGTAAGTAACCTTAATAGGATTGGTTCCGTTTCTTACACTGAACTTATAAATATTTTTGAATCTGAACAAATTGATTTAATAGTATTAGCTGGTTTTTTAAAAAAGATACCTGAATACTTTATACAACAGTTTGAATTTAAAATAATAAATATTCATCCTGCACTTCTTCCTCTTTTTGGCGGGAAAGGGATGTATGGAATAAATGTTCATAAAGCTGTTTTTAGTTCCGGTATGAAAATTAGCGGGGCAACCGTTCATTTTGTGGATAACATTTTTGATAATGGATTAATTATTGCTCAACAATGTGCTGATATTTCAGACGCAAAAACTCCTGAAGAAATTGCTGAGAAAGTATTAAAAGTTGAGCATAAGATTCTGCCTGATGTGGTAAAGAAATTTGCAGAAGGCAAAATTAAACTGGAAAATGATAGGGCGTTTTTATTAGAGTAATATTTTAGGATTTAGTATTGAAAAAATTTGCACTACTGAGCGTTTCGGATAAGTCAAATATAGTTAAATTTGCTAAAGAACTTAAAAGTTTAAATTACGAGTTGCTGGCAACAGGCAACACTGCTGTATTATTGAAAAAAAATGATATTGAATGCACACAAATTTCTGATTATACCGGTTTCCCGGAAATATTTTCAGGTAGAGTAAAATCGCTTCATCCCAAAATATTTGGCGGAATTCTTTTAAGAAGAGAAAACAACGATGATTTAAAAGAAGCTTTGAGCAATAATATTATGCCTATTGATGTTGTTGCTGTTAATCTTTACCCGTTTCAGGAAGTTGTGAATGATAAAGAAGTAAACTTGCAAGAAAAATTGGAAAATATTGATATCGGTGGGCCAAGTTTAATAAGAGCGGCTGCGAAAAATTATAAGTCAGTTTCCGTTTTAACCAGCCCTTCCCAATATGACAATTTTTTATCAAAATTAAAAAATAATGATTTATCGGAAGCGGTAAGAATAGAATTAGCCTCTGCGGCTTTTGCACATACAGCTAAATACGATGCTATGATTGCCGACTTTTTTGAAAATGAGTTTGATTTGCCCCGAAAAGAATTACGAGTAAATTCAAAACTGAGCAAATCGCTAAGGTATGGAGAAAACCCACATCAAAAAGCATTCTTGTTCGGAGACTTTAATAAGTATTTTGAAGTACTACATGGTAAGGAGTTGTCGTATAATAATATCATCGATTTAATCTCTGCTGCTGATCTTGTAAATGAGTTGCCGGAAAATTCTTGTGCAATTGTTAAACATACCAATCCTTGCGGAGCAGCAACATCTGAAGACACCTACTCATCTTATGTAGAAGCTTTATCCTGCGATCCGGTCTCGGCATTCGGCGGTATTGCTTCATTTAATACAACAATAGATGAGAAAACTGCTAAGAAATTAAACGAAATATTTTTAGAAATTATTTGTGCACCAGATTTTTCTGAAGATGCTTTAAATGTTCTTAAGAAGAAAAAAAATAGAAGATTAGTAAAGATTCTTAAACATGCAAACAAAGAAGAATTTGTTGTTAAAAGTATTACCGGTGGATTTCTTGTTCAAGATAAAGATAATTCTTTCCTTTCCGATGATAATCTTAAAATAGTTACAGAAAATACATATACCGAAGAAGAGTTGAAAGATTTGAAATTTGCATGGATAATCTGTAAATATACAAAATCGAATGCCATAGTTTTTGTAAAGAATCAAAAAGCAATTGGGGTTGGTGCCGGACAAATGTCAAGAGTTGAAGCTGCAAGACTTGCTGCACAGAGGGCTAAAGAGTATGGTCATAATCTTAAAGGAGCCGTGGCTGCATCGGATGCATTTTTCCCTTTTGCAGACGGAGTTGAAATAATTGCTTCGGAAGGAATTACTAGTATAATTCAACCCGGCGGTTCCATTAGAGATGGAGAGGTAATTGAAGAGGCGAATAAACACAATATTTCTATGGTGTTTACTGGAATTAGAAATTTTAAGCATTAAGGAGTAATATGGGATTTTTAGATTTTTTTTCAAACGATATAGCTATTGATTTAGGTACGGCTAATACCCTTATTCATGTTAAGGGTAAAGGAATTGTGCTTAATGAGCCCTCCATTGTTGCATTTGACAGAAATACTAAGAAAATAATTGCCTTAGGAAATAAAGCAAAAGAAATGCAGGGAAGAGAGCATAGAGCAATCAGAGTTTCGAGACCGATGCGTGATGGCGTTATTGCAGATTTTGAAATTGCAGAGGGAATGTTAAGAGCATTTATTAAAAAAGTTAATACAGGGATGTTTTCGAGCAGAAGAGTTATTGTTGCAGTACCTAGCGGTGTTACAGAAGTTGAGAAAAGAGCCGTTAGGGATAGTGCCGAACATGCCGGAGCCAGAGAAGTTCACTTAATTGCTGAACCGATGGCTGCTGCAATTGGTGTTGGGATTGAAGTAGAAGCTCCCGTTGGCAACATGATTTTAGATATCGGTGGTGGGACTACGGAAATTGCTGTTATTGCACTTTCCGGAATTGTAAACGAGGAATCTCTAAGAATTGCCGGCGACGAAATGAACAATGCCATTATTCAATTCTTTAAAAAGAACTATAATCTTCTGATAGGAGAGAGAACGGGTGAAGCAATTAAGTGTGAAATAGGTTCTGCCGTTCCTTTGAAAGAAGAGATTACTATTCAAGTTAAAGGACGCGACCTTGTTGGAGGAATCCCTAAAACCGCAGAAGTTAGTTCCGTCGAAATTCGTGAAGCTCTTAATGAAAATATTACGATGATTGTTGAGGGAGTAAAGCAAACATTGGAAAGGACACCACCTGAACTTTCTGCTGATATTTTAGATAGGGGTGTTATTATTACCGGCGGCGGTGCTTTACTTAAAGGTTTGGATCAACGTATCCGTATGGAAACAAATTTACCGGTTCATATTGCTGAAGATCCGCTTACTGCGGTTGTTCGCGGTGCAGGTAAAGCTATGGAAAATATGAATAAGTATTCAAAAGTTTTTATTCGTAAAAGAAGTTTCTAATGTTTAATGGATTGAAAAAGTTTTTCAATAATTTCAAAGAATATATTGTATTAATCTTTCTTCTTTTAGTTAGTCTTTCGTTGTTACCTCTTAATAAAAGTGCGGAATTAAAAAAAATACGTACACTTGCTTTCGGCAATTTAGTCTTTTTGAATTCTCTTGTATTGAATGCTCAAAATATGTTTAAGGATAAAGGTGAAATCGTAAATCTTGAAAATTTGAATTCAGAGTTAATGTTAAAAGTTAATCAATTAAGAGAATATGGATTAGAGAACAGTGAACTCAAGCGAATTTTACGGTTAAAGGATACAACTAAATATCCAATAAGACCTGTTACGATTATAAGTAAGTTAATATCAAGTTTGCCGGGATATTATTTAATTAATGCAGGGCTTAATGATAGTCTAAAAAATGGAATGCCCGTAATTAACGATAAAGGATTAGTGGGGTTAATAGTAAAAGCATCGGACCATTTCTCTCTTATCATGTCTTTAAAAAGTAGCGGATCACATATTGCTGTGATGGATCAAAGAAGTAAAGTAAATGGTATTTTAGATTGGGACGGTAAAGGTTTTGTAATAAAGAATATATCTACCACCAACGATATTAGTATTGGTGATAGAATAGTTACTTCGGCTTTCAGTACAATTGTTCCTCCTTCGATTCCTGTAGGAATAGTTATTGGAAAAAGTACTTCTGTTGCCGGTTTGCTAACAAATATTGAAGTTAAGACGTTTGTCGATTTTCAATCGGTAAAAAACGTTGTTGTTCTAAAAATTATTAACAGTAAAGAAGTAAACAATATAGAGTTGAATTTATTAAAGGAAATTACATCAAAGTAAAAAATTTTATATTGCCAGTTGTTGTAGGAATTATTGCTATAACTATACAGATTGTTTTAATGCCTCTAATATCTTTTCAATTTGTTGTTCCAGATATTGTATTAATAGTACTCGTAATTTATACTTTAAAAAATGGGCAAATATTCGGAACAATAACAGGCTTCATTTTTGGACTATTATTTGATATATTTTCAGGAGGAATAATAGGTGCCGCAATGTTTAGTAAAACATTAGCAGGATTCACCGCAGGATATTTTTACAGTGAAAATAAAACAGAGACTAATTTAAACACAACCATATTTGTATTAATTATTTTTGTTTGTGCAGCAATTGATGCTCTTTTTTACCAAATTCTTATTTCTAAATCAACAGATTTTACCTTTGTTACTTTATTTGTAAAGCATAGTTTTCTTCCGGCATTTTACACTGCATTATTAAGTTTAATTTGGCTGATATTTAAACCTAAAACTAAGAGTGAGTAATGGATAATAGTTTCGGGTCAGCGGACAGAAGAAGAATCTTATTTTTTATTATTGTTGTATTTTTTGCAGTATCTATTTTCCAATTATTTCGAATGCAAATACTTGAACAAGTTGTATATAAAGAAAAATCAACAGAGAACAGTATAAAAAAAATAATGTTGAAAGCTCCGCGAGGAATTTTTTTCGATAGAAAATTTAATGTATTGGTCAGTAATAAACCTTCATATTCATTTCAAATAACTCCTGCTAATTATAATAGAGAATTAAATCCGCTAATTGAAAATGTTTTAGGTGTTGATAGCAACTACATTTCTCAAATATTGTTTAAGAGTGCCGATTACTCAAGATACATACCAAGACTAATCAAAAGGAATGTTGACTTTTCTTTTGTAGCTTGGTTGGTAGAAAATAGCAGCAAGCTTTCCGGTACTTCTTATGCAATTGAAATGCAAAGGGATTATTCATTTGGAATTAATGGCGCTCATGTATTTGGTTATACAAGGGAAATAAATTATTCACAGCTAAAAAAGTACGAAGGTTTTTATAGTTTAGGTGATTATATTGGAATAAAGGGCATTGAAAAAACATACGAGAATTATTTAAGAGGAGAAAAAGGTTATAAACTTGTAATTGTTAACTCTTCTCAAAGAATTATTGGAAAGTATGAAAACGGGAAAAAAGATAAAGCTCCGGTTAAAGGGTATGATTTGATATTAACATTAAATTCTGATGCTCAAAAAGTTGCGGAGAAGGAATTTGAACATCAAACCGGTTCATTGGTTGCTATTGAGCCAAATACTGGAGAGGTTTTAGCTTTTGTCAGTTCTCCTCAATATGATTTAGCCGAATTTGCTTCTATTATGGATGAAAGTATGATTAGAAAAATAATACGGGATAAAAATAAACCATTATTTAATAGGGGAACATCATCAATATATCCTCCCGGGTCAACAATTAAAATGTTAGCTGCACTTATTGGTTTACAAGAGGGACTAATAACGGAATATTCAACAATAGACTGTAAAGGCGGTCTACAATATGGAAATAGATTTTTTAGATGCCATGGTGTTCATGGCAGAACAAACGTTATTAAAGCTATAGAACAGTCTTGTAACACATATTTTTATAAATTGATATTAGATATAGGTTTAGATAGATGGGCAAACTATGTGAAGGAATTTGGCTTTGGAAAAAAAACAGGTATTGATTTAAGCGAAGAATCAAATGGTATTGTACCAGACAGCAAATACTATGACAAAGTATATGGAAAAGGTAAATGGACCAGGGGAAATCTGATAAGTTTAGGAATTGGACAGGGTGAATTAAGTGTAACAACAGTACAGCTTGCACAGTATGCAGCATTGTTGGCAAATTTTGGCAAAACTAAATCTCCACATTTAGTGAAGGGATACTTAGCTCAAGATAATCAAGAATTTATTCCTCTTAAATTCAAAGATGTTAGTGTGGATATTAAACGTAAATACTTTGATATAGTACGAGAAGGAATGTTCAAGGTCGTTAATGGAAAGGGGACAGCGACAAGTATTAAACTAAAAGAATATAAAATTGCCGGTAAAACAGGTACATCGCAAAACCCGCATGGTAAAGACCATGCTCTGTTCATAGCATTTGCCCCATATGATAATCCTAAAATTGCAATTGCCGTAATGGTAGAAAATGTAGGTTTTGGTAGTAGCTTTGCTGCACCAATTGCTCGAGATGTTATTAAAGCATACTTGAATTCTGAGAAAAAAATAAGTAATCAAAAATTATTAAGTGAATTAAATTAGAGTCATTAATGTTTAGCAAATTAGAGGATAAATTTGATTTTTCACTCTTTATTCCAATTTTAGTTTTAACTGGAATAGGACTTCTTGCAATTTATAGCTCTACATATAATCACCCTACGGCAAGTGGAAATTTTATAAAGCAAGTTTATTTTTCGTTTATTTCACTTGGAGCGTTTTTCTTCTTTTATTTTTTACCTCATAAAAGCCTTAAGCTTATTGCCGGTGGGCTATACGCATTTTCTATCATTTTACTATTAGCTGTTGTTGCGTTAGGGAAAACTGTTTATGGCGCTAAAAGCTGGATAAGTTTTGGTTCCGTTGGCTTTCAACCTTCTGAGTTTGCAAAAATAGGTTTAATCTTCTTTTTAGCTTATTGGTTAAGTTATAAAAATAGAGATATTAATAATTTAAAAGATATTGGAATAGCTTTAGCTATTGGATTGATTCCTGTTGCCCTTATTATGTTAGAACCTGACTTGGGTACAGCAATTGTATTTATAATAATAACTTTCACAATGATATTCTGGAGTGGGCTCAATTTATTCGCTTTTTTTGTTGTTGCTTCTCCTGTTGTGATCGTATTTGCTTCAATGTTCGGTCTGGGGGCTGTTATTATTAGTTTGGGATTAGTACTACTTGCACTTTACTTTTTTAAGAGAGATATTTTTACAAGCCTTATAATTTTTGTATTTAACTTAGCAAGTGCATTTTTCTTTGATTATGTTATTCGATACTTAAAACCGCATCAACAGAAAAGAATTGAATCGTTTATAAATCCTGCGGCAGATCCGCTTGGCTCCGGTTATAATGCTCTCCAAGCAAAAGTAGCTATTGGTTCCGGCGGTTTGTTTGGCAAAGGATTTCTACATGGCAGTCAAACTCAGTTGAGGTTCATACCTGAGCAATGGACCGATTTTATTTATTGTGTAATTGGAGAAGAGTTCGGTTTTTGGGGAAGTGTAATAACCATAACTTTGTTTTTTATTGTGTTTTTAAGATTTCTAAATATTATATCTTCGGTTAAAGATAAATTTAGTAGTTTGGTTTTGGTTGGAATTTTAACTTTGCTGTTTACACATTTTAGTATAAACATTGGAATGAACATTGGCATTACGCCTGTTATTGGTCTGCCTCTTCCGTTTCTTAGTTATGGAGGTAGCTCACTTCTTGTAAATATGTCGTTGATCGGAATAGCAATGAATATTTATAAAAACAGAAGATTATACACATAACATTTCTAAATTACTGTAATTATGAAAAGAATATCAGCATACAAAAAACTTAAAGAAGCTGTTGAAAAAGATTATCATATTTGTGTCGGATTAGACACAGATAAGTCAAAAATACCCATACATTTATTATCTATGGAAAATCCTGTACTAGAGTTCAATAAAATTGTCATTCAAAATACATTTGAATATGCCGCAGCATATAAAATAAACTTTGCTTTTTATGAAAGCGAAGGGATTAAAGGGATTGAAACAATGATTGAGACATTAAAGTTAATCCCCGATTCGATTCTTGTTATTGCCGATGCCAAACGCGGCGATATTGGCAATACATCAAAAAAATATGCTCAATCTATTTATGACCGGTTTAAATTTGATTCCGTTACACTTCATCCATATATGGGTTATGATTCCATCTCACCTTTCTTAGAGTATAAAGACAAACTTAATTTTATTTTAGGATTAACTTCTAACCCAAGTTCAGATAATTTTGAAAAACTGAATCTTTCTAATGGAAGATTTTTGTATCAAGAAGTAATTGAAAAAGTCAATGAATGGAATAAGTCAAATAATTGTGGAATTGTTTTCGGTGCTACAAATTCGGATGAACTTAAATTGAACATGAATAACTTAAAAAAGTTACCTTTACTTTTGCCGGGAGTTGGTGCACAAGGGGGAAATCTTGAAAGTATTATAAGTTTGTTCCGTAATGTTGATTATCATGAATACTTAATAAATATCAGCCGCGGACTTCTGTATATTGATAGCTCACCAAACTTTGGAGCACAAATAAAATCAAAATTAATTGAATATAATAGCCTTATAAAAAGTCTAAGATTCAATTAGTAAGTGCGACAAAATAGATTTAATTCTCTGGGGTTA
>CBEVZC010000002.1:0-67432 GCA_965554225.1 uncultured bacterium
TTAGGATACTTTTCTTCGTTATAACCATACATCAACATTTCTTTATGTATTTCATTCAAAATTTTGTTTCCTTTTTGAAGCTCGTATAATGCACTTATTAATCCTGTCCTGTCTTTTCCTCCAAGGCAGTGTATTAAAACCGGCTGGTTCTTTTTTTGATTAATAATGTTTAAAATTAAATTAATCTCATCGGAATTTTGTTCTTTACGTGAATCGAGCGGAAAATTATAATAATTTAGACTAAGACTATCGGCAATTTTCTTTTCCCATTCATTTGTAATGGAATCTCCGCGCAGATTTAGAACTGTGTTTAAGCCGAAATGTTTCATCCTTTTGAGCGATTCGGAGTTAGGTTGTGCAGATCGCCAGAGAGCGCTGTCTATAATATGAAAATTAAATTGTTTATCAACTACAGAAGTTGCAGGAGGAATATATTTTTGCTTTTGACTTTTATCAATACAACCGCTTATAAGAAGCACAAAAAATAAAAATATAAAAGAAAATTTTGACAAAGTTTTAATTTTTTTGATTAGAAATTTTAACAATAAAAAGGAAACGGGGAATAACTAAAAAATATTTTGTATTATTCCCCACTTTAAATTATGCTAGTTCATTCCGGGAATAGAAATTTTATTATATCCGGGAGGAACGCTAAACAAGTCATTACTTAAACTTTGTTCGTTTAGTTCAACAACTTCAAACTTTGAATTGACTTTTCCATCTTTATCTTTAACAATTACCTGCAAGGGGAAAAAATTGGTCCCTGCTAACTGCTGCTGCCAGTAGGGAGAAGAAGAAGGAGCCATAGGGTTCTGCGCACCCATAAAACTGCCCATATCGTTAGCTACCCACATTTCTGTGGTTTGTCCGTCTTCAGTATATCTGTAAAGTTCACATTCATGCCCAAACAAAGTTTTTGTTTCTCCAGTCTTCCATTTTGCCGGATCGAAATCTTTTTCATTTTTGGTATCTTCATCTTTATTATCGGACTTATATTTATCTGCCATTTGTTTCATTTTATCTACCGAGAATTCCATATACATTTTTTGCTGAGGGTTTACTATTGTCATTTTTTTACCTTTATAAATCATTGCTCCGCCCATTCCGCCTGGCATATCAATTCTTATTTCACCATTCTTTATATAATAGTTCATTGTCATCTCTTCGCCGTCATTTGTAACTTTGAATTTAACCTTTCCTTCAAAAGTTTTTTGAGCTTTTATCGGACTTGCCGAAAATAAAAATGTTATCATTAAAGAAAATATTAAAAATACTTTCATTGTGTTGGACTTCATTGTTCCTCCTTTGTATTGAAAATAATGTTACTTAATTTACAATTAAATTTTATTTTTCAAAACCAAATTTAAACATCATACTTTTTATGGCAACTAATAATATTAAACATAGAATAAAGCAAGTAGCCTTTCCAAGGGAACATGGCTCTTGGGGTTTTGTTTTGGAACCGTTAACATTAGCCTTGCTTGTTGCTTTTACAACCGATGGTTTTCTCATTGCTCTTAGTACATTTTTTATTTTTCTTGCACACCAGCCGATAAGAGTACTATTAAATAAGAAAAAGAATAATCGTTCAATAGTCAAAAAAACTGCTTTTATTGTGTTGCTCTTCTATTTAGCAATTTCATCTGTTCTACTTTTATGTGTAATTTCCAAAGAAGCGTTATTCGTATTTATTCCATTTGTCATAGCAATAGTTGTGATGACAATTTATTTGGTTTTGGAATTACTTCAATTAAATAGAAATCTTTTTACTGAATTATTTGCACCGGTTGCAATAACTTTTATAGCAGCAAGCATTGTTCTTTCAGCTGATTGGGAATTAAATAAGGTATTTGTATTTTGGTTATTACTGATAAGCCGCTCTATCCCTACAACATTTTATCTTCATGAAAAAATAAAAATGTTAAAAAAGGTTACTGTAAATAAATTTTTAACAAATTTTTCCGGTATATTCTTTTTAGCCGCTATTAGTTTTTTTGCCGCTAAAAGACTGCTGCCTTATTTATCAATTTTAGCTGTTTTAATTTTAGTAGTTCGTGCATTTATCGGGTTGAGTCGTAACGATAAAAAAATATCCATACGTAAAATTGGGATTTTAGAATTCATTTACGGAGGAGTATTTGTAATAATAAATGCAATAGGCTATTTTTTAAGCATATAAAAGTTTTCTATTTAACAAATATTTTAATTATTATTTGCAAATTTTAGTAAAAAATAAAAAAGGGAAGGGAAATGGATAAAAAAGATTATTTAAAAGATCCCGTTAAACATATTGATATTAAAAAGCATAATGTGCTTGAACTTGTTGAATCGATGAAGGATATGGCGTTTTCCGCAAGAGATTTATATAGAGCGGCAACTATTTATGATAGAATGATTAATGATAAAGACACGACAATAATTTTAACTCTTGCCGGAAGTCTTTTTAGTGCCGGACTAAAAAAAGTTGTGCATGATTTGATTTCGAACAACATGGTTGATGCTGTCGTTTCCACCGGAGCAATAATGGTTGACCAAGATTTTTTTGAAGCTCTTGGATTTAAACATTATATCGGAAGTCCGTTTGTCGATGATAATGAAATGAGGGGCTTACATATTGATAGAATTTACGATACGTTTATTGATGAAGATGAGTTGAGAATTTGTGACGATACAACAGCTGGAATTTTTGATTCGCTTGAACCACGTCCTTATTCTTCCCGTGAACTACTTTGGCAATTTGGTAAATACCTGGACGAGCAAGGAGGTCCGAAAGTTGATGATAGCGTTATTTATGCCGCATATCAAAATAGTGTTCCTATTTTTGTACCGGCTTTCTCGGATTGCTCTGCCGGATTCGGAATAATAATGCACCAGACGAAAAACCCGTATAAACATGTTTCTTTTGATTCAGGTAAAGATTTTCTTGAACTTACAAAAGTTAAACTTAACAGCAAAGAGACGGGAATATTTATGGTTGGCGGGGGAGTACCTAAAAACTTTACGCAGGATATTGTTGTTGCTGCAGATATACTTAAAGAAGATGTCCCGATGCACAAATATGCAGTTCAAATAACCGTAGCGGACGTTAGAGACGGTGCGCTCTCAAGTTCTACCTTAAAAGAAGCCAGTTCGTGGGGTAAAGTGGAAACCAATTTTGAACAAATGGTTTATTCCGAAGCAACTATTGCATTTCCTTTAATTGCAGGTTATGCTTATCATAAAGGAAGCTGGAAAGGAAGAAAAGCAAGAGAATATCAGAAATTATTTTAATATTTAATTATAAAAATCTATGAGTGTATGTGTTTCGGGTTGGTAAAATTATATTAAGCAATTTTACAAAGCTAAACGAAGATCACGCAAAGTTTCAAAAAGAATATTAAAGTTAGTTTTTTATTTAGAATGTAGAATGCAGTATAAAGTAAAAATGCCGCATACATTTTATATGCGGCATTCTTTTTGTAAGTATTGATAATTATTTTAAGAGCATCATTTTCTTCTGCTGAGTAAAATCTTTTGCTTGTAATTTATAGATGTACAATCCGCTTGCAAGATTCGAAGCATCAAATTTAACATTATAACTACCGGCCGGTTTCGTCCCGTTAACCAGAGTAGTAACTTCATTTCCAAGAGCGTCATATATTTTTAGAGTTACACTACTTCTGTGAGAAAGTTTATAGTTAATTATTGTACTCGGATTAAAAGGATTAGGATAATTCTGACTAAGTTTAAAATCATTAATCATTAGATTTACATCCATAACTTTTGAATAAGTTACAGAACCGTCGAAATCCATTTGTTTTAGTCTATATTGGAATTTCGTTCCACCCAAAGGTTTATCGGTAAATGAATATTTATGGGGTGAATTACTGTTCCCGCTTCCTTTTACGAAGCCGACTTTTTCCCAATCGTCCTGACGGGGCGTAGTTAAAGACGAAGCCCGTTCTATTTCAAAACCATAATTATTCACTTCCGTTGCCGTTTCCCAACTTAATTTTGCAACTTCGGAATTAGTAGAGGCCTCAAAGTTTACAAGTTCAACAGGAAGAGGTGAATCAGTTACAAAAACACTTCTGCCATGAGTAAATGCAAATAATTTATTTGTCCCGGTTTGTCTTACCAATTCATCAACAGGGACAAAGTCCGGCATGCCGCTGCCTTTTTTAACCCAGTTAGTTCCATGATCATTAGTCTGATAAACACCGGTTTCGGTTCCAACATATAAAACCTGACTATTACTCGGATCAACAATTAAACTATGTACCGGTACATCCGGTAAATTGCCGGAAATATCTGTCCAATTTGCACCTTGATCACTTGAATACCAAACATGTTTTGTCGGCGTTCCTCCGTCGTTGTTATAACCTGAATAACAAGCATAAATTTGATTCTTATTGTTTAAATCTACAGTTATTCTTCTTACCCAAGCTCCGTTATTACCTGTTGGAGTAATTTCCGTCCAAGTATCTCCGCTGCCGGTAAGGTTTGTCGATTTAAATACTTTACCATCAGTAGTTCCGGCAAAACCTAAATAGGGGGAATTGCTGTTAACAATAGTAACCGCACTCACTTTGGCTCCGGAGGAAAGTGTAGAGCTGGATGCGCTCCAATTTCCGGCAGCATCGGTCGTAACCCATGCTTTATCGGAACCTGCAATAAGAATATCAGAGTTTTCCGGATTCATTGAAAACGGTGCAATGAATAAACAGACATTTCCATCACCGGCATCGGTTAAACCTGTAGTTGCATCACTCCAGTTAGAGCCGCCATTCGTTGTCTTATCGATTTGTAAATAAACATATTCTTCGTAACCAATTTGAGAATTAGTTTGACTAATTGCAGCGTAACCACCGTCTCCGCCTTGTACTTCACTCCAATTTGTACCTGAACCGTTATATTTTAAGTGACCGTTATCTTGTGTCCCGCCTTGATAATTTACGCCATTCGCTTCTGTAGCGCCACCGTAGAATTGAGTAATTTGCAATCCGTTATTTAACGGAGTCCAACTTGAGCCGCCGTCAGTCGATTTATAAATACCACCGTCATCGCCGTCATAAACAACATTGGCAGTATTCGGATCAAATACAATTGCATGGTGATCGGCATGTGCTGATGAACTTAAAACCCAATAAGTTATTTGCGACCATGTATTGCCGCCATTCGTTGATTTCATATCTTCAACTCCGCCAACATAAATATTATTGGAATTGTGGGGATCGACGGAAATAACATTGTCATACCATCCCTGCCCACCTAGATAAGAACCACTAGTAGTAGCTAGGTTGCCTGGTTTAGGCAAGACTGACCAATTAACACCACCATCGGTAGTTTTGTAAATTCCGTTCAGACCATCATTTGTACTATTCCCTGCAAAAACTGCATAAACTGTATTTGCATTGTTCGGGTCTTGCGCCATTGCAATTCTGCCATAATCAGACGTAGGCAGACCAGAAGTAATTTTAGTCCAATTTGTACCGCCGTCAGTAGTTCTGTAAATTCCGCCAAGGGTACTGCCGTTAGCATTTGTTGCGAATAAAATAGTAGATGATGAAATTGGGATTGCATCCGTACCGTTAAAATAATTTGTGGCAAAATCTGTTGGACTTATATTACTCCAGCTAGTACCTCCGTCTGATGATTTATATAAACCACCACTAGTCTGATAATTTCCTACACCACCTTTGCTGTTGTATGCAAAAGTAACTGCATAAACATTGCCCGAAGGATCAATTCTCATTTGTCTTACATCTCTAAAATTCCAAACGTTTGAGCCGGTAGTGCTCGGCAGCAATGTCCATGTATCTCCAAAATCCGTAGATTTCCAAATACCGCCGCCGTAAACCGCATCAATATTAAACCAGCCTTCGCCGGTACCGGCATAAACAACATCACCGTTGTTTACCATACTTCCTATTGCAAGCGGGTTACCGTCATCAATTTTTGGTGTCCAAGATGCTCCGCCGTCTGTGCTTTTCCATATACCGCCGTTGACTGAACCTATTAGAATATGATCGGAATTTAAAGGGCGTACAATAATAGAACGGATTCTTCCGCCAATATTTCCAGGTCCAAGTGAAGACCAGTTTGAAATATTATCAGTTTTATTTAGAGTTTTAACAATTAAGTTTTCTTTTGTATAATTTATTGCTCTCTGTCGTGCAAGAGGATCAATAGTTTCAGCTTTACCGCGAATCATATCGTAGCGGAATCTTGATGCTCCATTTGGGTCATCTTCTCTACCGGCAGTAGGTTTTAATTCTTTATTAAGAGAAGAGTTATTTTCTACGTTAACTATGCTAAATAGTAAAATTAGAGAAAGCACGAATGTGCTCCCCAAAATTGATAGGTTTTTCTTCATATCCCATTCCTATTTTAATGATTATAAATTATTTTATAAGCAGCATCTTCCTGGATTGTTCAAAGAAAAGAGCCGCTTGGTCTTCAGTGTTTTGGGCTTGAAGCCGGTAAATATATAATCCGCTTGCAAGATTTGTACCATTAAAATTCACTTCATGATTCCCTGCGGTTTGTTGTTCATTAGCTAAAATTTGAACTAAATTTCCAAGAATATCATAAACCGTTAGCGTTATTTTTGCAGAATTAGCTAAAGAATAATGAATTTTAGTACTCGGATTAAATGGGTTTGGATAATTTTGAGACAATGAAAAATTTGTTGGTACATTAGTTTTATTACCTTTAGTTCCAACTACACCATTTAAATTACCCACAAAAATTCCTCTTCCATGTGTTCCAACAGCAACATAATTGTCGGAAGTTCTTGATGTCACATCCTCAACAACAGAATTTTGAATTTTATTCGTTGATTCTTGTACCCATACAGTGTTGGAGCCGTTGAGTGTTGTTGTAGAATATAATCCGGTGCTTGTACCAACCAGATAAACAATACCACCGCTAGTTGGTAAAATTGTACAAGCTCTTAAAGATGGTCCCGGCTTAATTCCGCCCCCGGTTAATTTTCCTTCAATGGAGCTATAAGATGCACCGCCGTTGGTTGAATGAAATAGGCCGTCTATGTTGTAATTAGAGAATACAACTACAATTTCATTACCATTTTCAGGATTAACTGCAATATTGTGTACATAAGCTCCGCTGGTTGCGCCTGGAATAGAAATATCCACTGCGCCACTTGCAGTTGTATTGGCATTGTTTAATCTAAAAATTTTCGGTGTATTATTTCTGTTATATGCACCGTAATATAAAACAAATTGCGAATTTGATGTAGAGACTTCCATAGCGGTAATATTATAATCTGTAGGAACAGCTAAATCGGTTAGTTCAGACCATCCGGAGGATGTACCGTTTTGCTGGAAATTGGGAATATTACTTAATGAAGTATTGCGCCATAATTTATTCCCGGCCGGATAATACATGATATTTTCGTCATTTGGATCAATGACAAATGGATTGATAAATAACTGGTTTGAAGCTCCGGAGGGACTTACAACCGACCAACCGATTCCTTCTGTGATAGGATTATATGGATTACCGCTCCCGTCATAAGTTAATCTCATTACACTTCCATTTGGAGTAGAAACATAAGCATGGTCATTTAATGTCCCAAGGTAAGAAAATGCACCGTCACCGGAACTAATATCCTCCGATGCAACGTCACTTCCAGCTACAAGTCTAAAATAAGGACTCCCATTATCTTGCGTACCACCGAGTAATCTGTTATCCCCGCTGTTTTTATGAATCGATACCTGATAATATTGAGTTACATTATATCCGTTATTTTTATCAATCCAGGGAAAGAAGTTTGCAAATGATGTATCCGTAATATTCGTAGTATAACTTAAACCGCCGTCATGTCCGCTCCAAATTTTATTTGGATTTGTCGGGTCAAATGCAATTACATGCTGATCCGGATGGTGGTTTGGATAGAAAAAATTTGTCGGGTGATATCCGCCGATCCAATTCTGTTTTTTATTATTTATTGGCGAGCTTACACCATCGGTTGAACGGAATAAACTTGTTCCACCGATTAAAACAAAATTAGGATTGTCAGGTTTAACGGCAATAACCATATTATAATTTGATTGTGTATTGAGCGTGCCGCCTGTTTCGGAAAAAGTTGGTAAGTTACTGCTTAAGTCGGATGAAGTACCGTCGTTTAAATTTATTCTGTGTAATCTTAAGTCTTCGTCTCCATTCGATTTTGTATCTCCGGTGTTTGTAAAAACGTATATAATATCCGGATTAGATTCCGAAGCAGCAAGTACACTTCTTTCATGTGTGGAGGGGAAAGAAGCCGGAGTAATATTATTCCATGTATTTCCGTCATCTGTGGATTCATAAATCCCAGGATCGTTTTGTTTTGTCGAATTAAATCCTGACTGAGAAAGTGAGGCAATAATATTACCATTTGATAGTGCCATAACATCACTGTAATAATGATCGTTTGCATTTCCCAATACTAAAGTAAAATTATTTCCTCCTGCTGAAGATTTAATGATACCAAAACCATTGCTGGCAAGGAATATTGAACCTGTCGTCGGTGATATTGTAATTTTTGAAACATAATCGTACATGCTGTTCCATTTTGTAGGGTCGCTGTTTGTCCCTGTAATTAATTGCCATGAAGTTCCATTATCTGAAGATTTATAAAGACCGTTACCGCTATAAAAAGCCGTAAATCCTCTATCGGAAGCAGAAGCACCGCGCCACTCACCAGTGGAAGCATACCAAGTGTTAGTATGTCCGTTTCTCGGGTCTTGTACTAAACTGGAAATGCTGTAGATATCGGGAGAGGAACTTTCATAATTCCACGAGCTGCCGTTATCAGTTGATTTCCAAAGACCGCCGGAAGCTGCCCCTGCAATAATAGTATTCGAATTGCTTACGTCAACTGCCAGAGCCCGGGTTCTTCCGCCAACATCATTCGGGCCCGCTTCGTTCCATGTGAAATCTGCACCAGCTGTTTTTGCTAATCTATTTTTTTTAGGCAGACTTTTCGCAAACTCCAATTCCTTGTATCTTATATTTGCCGGTATTCTATTTGTTGCTGGATCCCGTAGCATATTAAAAAAATATTCGGCACGTTCTTTCTTTAATTCAAGCGGAGCTTTAGGGGAGGAGGACCTGATTCGTTTTTTTAAAAGATGAGAATTAAAAATATCTCCATGTGATAATGCAAATAACGAAATTAAAATAGTTACAGCAAATAATAATTCATTACTTTTATACAGTTTCATATTGAATACCTTTAATTTGAAAGATCAAGATTAAATTTAATTGCTTTCCAGATTTCTAAGGATTTATTGGAATTTACAGGTGATTTACGATTTATAATTTTTAGTTTAATTATCTTTCCGCTTTTCTGTAATTCCGGAAGTGATATTCCCAACCCATTTCTTTTTTCATTTGTTAAAGATATAAGTAAATTAGAATTAACGGCAATTGGTGAAGTAGCTGGACCGTAGCCCAATACTTTTGTCACAAAAATTTTACATAAGGTTTCACCGTCTTTATCTTGGAAAGAAGTCAAGGTACCTTCAATTTTTGCGGTACCTGGCGCCAGAGTTTCAAAATGTATTTTAGGAAAATGTTTGATTGTGTCTTTAGAAGGTTGTGAGGTTTTGGAGGTATTACATGAAGAACAGCTTAAAATAAAAAATGTTGAAAATGCTAAAAATAACAGGGCTGCTCTTTTTTGCTTCATAAAAATATTATTAAACATAGAAGGTTAACCTTTAAATTGATTATTAATAATTAATCGAAAAAAATTTTAAAAACTTTAATTTAAAATAACTGAGCAAACTTTTAAATATTGCGTAAGTTATAGGACAAAAACAGCTTATTCAAGTAAAATAAAAAAGAAGAACATTTTTAGTCGCTTTTAATACTTCAATCATTTATTTAACTTTATGTAAGTGAAGAAATTATAAAACATACAAAATAAGGGAGGACTAATGTTTACTAGTCAAATTTATAAAGAACGAAGAAATTTATTAAAAAAAACAATAAAAAATGGTGTCCTTTTTTTCCCGGGAAATAAAAATACATCCCGTAATTTAGCATCTATGTCTTACCCGTTCAGGCAGGATAGCACGTTCCTTTACTATTGGGGACTGGATTTCCCTGGTCTCTCTGCTATTATTGATATTGATAATGATAAAGAAATTATCTTTGGAGATAACAGACCGGTAGACGATATCATTTGGATGGGACCCGATTCTTCTATAGAAGAAAAAGCAAGTTCAGTTGGGGTAGCGAATATAGAACCTTCAAATAATTTGGAAAGTTTTTTACTTCAGGCTATTAAATCAGGAAGAAAAGTCCATTACTTACCTCAATACAGAGCTGAAAATATTATTTATTTAGCAGGATTATTAGGTATTAAAGCTGCATTTATTAATAAATATGTTTCTTTTGAATTGATTAAAGCGGTAATTGATCAACGTTCTGTTAAAGCGCCGGAAGAAATATTGGAAATCGAATCGGCTCTGGATGTAAGTTATGAGATGTACATCCTTGCAATGAAGCTTACGAAACCAGGAGTATATGAGAAAGATATTGCTAAAGGCATTGAAGGTTTGGCAGAACTAAAGGGGGAAGGGATTTCGTTCGGTACTATCTTCTCCGTTCGCGGTGAAATTCTGCATAATGAATCTTACGATAATTTAATGAAGGATGGTGACATTGCTTTATTAGATTCGGGTGTAGAATCCAAATTACATTATGCAAGCGATATTACTCGCGTAATTCCCGTAAGTGGAAAATTTTCTGAAAAGCAAAAAAATGTATATAACGTTGTTTTAAAGTCACAGATTAAAGCAATAGAAATGATTAAAGCCGGAGTGCAATATAAAGATATTCATCTTAAAGCGGCCAAAGTAATTGCTGAAGGGATGAAACAGCTTGGAATGATGAAAGGTGATATGGATGCTGCTGTTGAGCAAGGTGCGCATGCATTGTTCTTTCCACATGGACTTGGGCACATGATGGGCCTTGATGTTCACGATATGGAAAGTTTCGGCGAAGATTATGTTGGATACGACGAAAAAGTAAAACGAAGTAATCAATTCGGATTGGCATACCTGCGCTTGGGGAAAGAACTTAAAGAGGGCTATGTATTAACTGTTGAACCCGGTATTTATTTTATCCCGGCTTTAATTGATCAATGGAAAGCAGATAATAAATTTACCGAATTTATAAATTATGATAAGGTTAATGAGTATAGGGGTTTTGGGGGGATAAGGATTGAAGATGATATCTTAGTTACTAATGACGGGTATAAAGTCCTAGGTAAACCAATACCTAAAACTGTTGAGGAAGTTGAAGAAGCTTGTAAGTAAATTAATTGTAAAGAATCTAATGTTAGCAGAAAATTATGATATTTAATTAACCCGTATGTTTTAAATTCAATTAGTAATTTAATACTTTTAACTTTGTTCAAATAAATGTAGGATTCGATTTCTAAAATATCAGATTAAAAATTATGCTTACAGAAAAATATTGGCAGTTATACAATTCATTAAAAAGTGTATTTTCAAGTGACAGGTTAGTTTATGATGACTTAAGAACATTAGCATTCGGAACCGATGCCAGTTTTTATAGACTCATACCTAAATTAGTTGTTAAGGTTAAAAATGAATCTGAAGTTGTACATTTGCTTAAAGAATGCAAATCCTTAAACATTCCCGTTACTTTCCGCTCTTCAGGAACAAGTCTTTCGGGTCAGGCAATCACTGATTCGGTTCTGGTAAAAGTTGATAATTCATGGAAGAATTACAAAGTTAATGAAGACGGGAGCCAAATTACCCTTGCACCGGCAGTGTTAGGCCAATTTGCCAATCTTTATTTGTCTGCATTTAATAAAAAAATGGGGCCTGATCCTGCATCGATAAATGCTGCAAGAATTTCCGGTATTGTTGCAAACAATGCCAGCGGTATGACGAGCGGAACTATTCACAATTCTTATAATACCCTTGCCGGAATGAGAATTATATTTGAAGACGGAACAATTTTAGATACAAGAGATGCAAAGAGTAAAGAAGAGTTCAAACACAATAAAAAAGAGTTTTATGAAGAACTTGTTACGCTTTCCCAAAGTGTAAAACAGAATCCCGAGCTATCGGATAAAATTAAAAGAAAATATTCTATTAAAAATACAACCGGCTACAGTATAAATTCGCTAATCGATTTTGATGATCCGTTTGAGATAATTCAGCATTTAATGGTTGGCTCGGAAGGAACTCTCGGTTTCATTTCCGAAGTGACATTTAATACCGTTCCCAATTTACCATATAAAGCAAGCGCTTTAATAATTTTCAAAAATATTGAAACTGCCTGCAATGCTATTCCCGTTTTGAAAACTCTTCCTGTTGATGCTTCGGAAATAATGGACCGTGTTTCTTTGCGTTCGGTTGAGAACAAACCGGGTATGCCGGATTATTTAAAGGAGCTTTCCGGAGATGCAACTGCTTTACTCATTGAAACATCGGCTGATAATCCTGAGGAACTTGATAGAAAAGTGAAGATGATTACAAAATCGCTTCAGGGGTTTGAAAGAGAACGGCCAATTGAGTTTACAGATGTAAAAGCAGAATACTTAAAACTCTGGAATGTCCGGAAAGGATTATTTACAAGTGTCAGTAAAGATAGAAATCCCGGAACTACAGTTATTATTGAAGATATTAACTTCGATACTTCAAAATTAGCTGATGCAGTGCAAGATCTCCAGAAACTGTTTAAGCAGCATATTTACAAAGACACAATAATTTGGGGACATGCGCTATCCGGAAATATCCACTTCGTTTTTTTTCATGATTTTAGTAAAGAAAGTGAAGTAAAGATGTACAGGGATTTTATAGATGATTTAACCCATTTGGTAATAGAGAAATATGATGGATCTTTAAAAGCCGAACACGGTACAGGCAGAAATATGGCTCCTTTTGTTAAATACGAATGGGGAGCGGAAGCCTATGATGTAATGTTGAGGATTAAAAAATTATTTGATCCGGGTAGTATTTTAAACCCTGGCGTTCTAATTAATAATGACCCTCAAATTCACATAAAAAATTTAAAGCCGACACCAATAGCCGATTCGATAATTGATAAATGTATTGAATGCGGTTTCTGCGAAGACGTTTGTCCGTCTAAAGAATTAACATTAACTCCCCGACAAAGAATTGTTGTGTTTAGAGAAATATCTAAATTGCAAAAGGGTAAAGCAGATATATTAAGATTAAAGGAATTAGAATCGCAATCTAAATATTTTGGAGATTCAACTTGTGCAACCGACGGACTGTGCGAATTAAGCTGCCCGGTTGATATTGATACTGGAAAACTAATTAATAAAATAAGACGTCGGGAGAATACTGATACGAGCAAAAAAATAGCGACTCTTATTTCTAAAAACATGAATGTAGTTACTACAGCTGGAAGAGTCGGACTAAATGTTGTTAATGCAGCTCACAATGTTCTTGGTGATACAGCAATGGAAAAGGTTGCGACTTCACTACGGAATATTTCCAATAATAAAATTCCTCTTTGGAATAAGTACATGCCGAAGGGCGCCGATCTGGTTTTAAGCAATCTTAAAACCGATAGTAAATTGAAAGTAGTTTATTTTCCGAGTTGTATTAGTAGAAGTATGGGGGTTTCCAAAGGAAGCGGTGAAACGGAATCACAAACAACTAAGATGCATAATTTATTAAAGAAGGCGAGATATGATATAATTTATCCGAATAATTTAGCCAATCTTTGCTGCGGTATGCCTTTTAGTTCCAAAGGCTTTGTTAAGCAAGGTGAAGAGAAAGCGAAAGAATTAAAAGTTGAATTAATGAAAGTTTCTCGAAACGGCGAAATACCAATTTTGTTCGATACTTCTCCTTGTACAAAAACAATTAAAGATTTTCAGAAGCTGAAAAACGAGAGCGAATTAAAAATTTTCGATTCAACGGAATTTATTTATGAATTCTTGATGGATAAATTGACAATTCATAAAATTGATGAAACAATAACAATTCATCCTACTTGCAGTACAACTAAAATGGATATTGTTGATAAAATGAAAGCGATTGCAGAAGCTTGCGTAACGAATGTGATAATACCTAAAGAAGTTTCCTGCTGCGGGTTTGCCGGCGATAGGGGATTTACTTTCCCGGAATTAAATAAATCTGCCTTAGTCAGCTTAAAATCGGAACTTCCGCATGAATGTCATTCGGGTTATTCAAACAGCCGAACTTGTGAAATCGGATTATCTCTGCACAGCGGTATTCAATACAAGTCGATAATTTATTTAGTTGATAGGTGTACGGAATAGTTTTTACGAAATAATGAAATTAGAATGAAGTATTAAGTGTGAAGTGGCTGACGTTTGTTTTTTGATTGCTATCTGGTTGATTTAAAACTTCTTTTTCAGGTCCCATCAAATCTTTCAAAGTGAGTTTGTTAACAACTTGATCAACTGCGTTTTGGATTAAAACCCAAAGACCTCGTGTTGAGCAATCAATTGAATTTTTGCATATCGATTCTTGTCCCATATGATTAGCACAGAATTCATCACCAAAAAGTTTCCCGCCTAATGTTCTTAAAATATCTCCCACGATTATTTGATTTGGTGAACGGGTTAGCGAATATCCACCCGCTTGCCCCCGTTCACTTTCCAAATAACCCTCCATACGCAGTGTCCTTAGCAGCTTTGCTACATTGTGCTGTGAGATACCCTCTGCAGAACTTATTTCAGGTATAGTAAGACCTTCGCCTTTTTGAAAAGCTTTCCCAAGTCTTATTAAACACCGAATTCCATATTCTTCTTGAGCACTAAGTTTCATTTATCCTCTTGGTCTTGCTCATACTATTGAACTTACTCTTTTCATCTTTATTTTCCAGATTTCAATTAACTGACGTTTTTAGGGATTTTAGACCCGCACATTTTAGCATGGACTAATTTTTCATAATCTTCTTTTGAAATTGAAGGGCCTTCTTTCGAGCAATGTTCTTCAAAAACTTGCTTTAACAGAAATGATATATCTTCCGGCGACCTTCCTTCAATATGATGACGAGGTAAAAAGAAAATAGGCTTTCCACCTTGCATCAAAGCCATTGAAGGTGATGAAGGTGGAATGCTGGGCAAATATTTATTCCTAAAATGATCAACTGCGTCTCTATCCTGACCTGCAAATACTGTGGTTATTCTATCGGGAATAATTTTATTTTGCAGGGCTAAAGTTGCTCCCGGTCTTGCACTGCCAGCTGCGCATCCGCAAACAGAATTAATGACAACTAACACAGTTTCGTCCGGATTATTGGTTAATGAATTATCAACCAACTGAGGAGTAGTTAATTCTTCAAATCCAACATAAGTTAATTCATCTCTCATCGGCTGAACAGCAACCGGATCATAGATAGGAGTTTTTTGATTTATATTAAACATATTTATTCCTTTCTTTTTATAGATATCCTAAAGTTAATTTTGCCTCCTCGGACATCATATCCATGCTCCAAGGCGGATCCCAAACAAGTTCTAAGTCAACGCTTTTAACTCCATAAACTTGTTCAATTCTTTCTTTTACCTGCCCCGGTAATGAGCCTGCTACCTGGCATGCAGGCGTGGTTAATGTCATTCTTATTTTTACGTTTCCTTCAGCATCTACTTCTATGCTGTAAATCATACCCAACTCATAAATATTAACTGGTATTTCAGGGTCATAAATAGTTTTCAATGTATCTATAACGTCAGCTTTAATTCTTTCTTTTGTATCCATAGCAATTAAAAATATATTATTTAAACATTTTAATGGTTTTATTTAAACTTTCTACTAATAAGTCAATTTCTTCAAGCGTATTGTAAAGTGCAAAGGAAGCTCTGGCTGTTGCTGTTAAATTGAATCTTTCAATAAGTGGTTGTGTACAATGATGACCGGTTCTGATAGCTACTCCATTTGTATCAATAATGGTTCCTATATCATAAGGATGAATCCCGTCGATTACAAATGAAATAACTGCACTTTTATTCTCTGCAGTTCCTATAATTTTTAGTCCGTCAATATTTTGAAGATGTTCGGTCCCGTAATTGAGAAGCTCAAGTTCATGATTGTGAATATCTTGAATATCAAAGGAGCGCAGATAATCGATTGCAGCTCCTAACCCAATACCGCCGACAATATTAGGGGTTCCGGCTTCAAACTTATGAGGGATATTGTTAAACGTGGTCTTTTCAAATGTAACGTTTCTAATCATTTCTCCTCCACCTTGGTATGGAGGCATATTATTTAACAATTCAGCTTTTCCGTACAAAACTCCAACTCCGGTCGGACCAAACATTTTGTGTCCGGAAATAGCATAAAAATCGCATCCTAAATCTTGTACGTCTATATTAAGATGCGCAGATGCTTGAGCTCCGTCGACAAGAACAGGAATGTTATATTCGTGAGCTTTATCTACAATCCATTTTATTGGATTTATAGTTCCAAGTGTATTTGATACATGAACAATAGACACAAACTTTGTTCTTTCGCTTATCATATTTTCAAATGCGTCAGTATCAAGTTCACCATTTTCATTAATAGGAATCACTCTGAGCTTAAGATTTTTTTGTTCACACACAAACTGCCAGGGAACAATATTTGAATGGTGTTCCATGTGCGATATTATTATTTCATCGCCTTCTTTGAAGTAGTCTTTCCTTGAATAAGATTCAGCAACTAAATTAATAGCTTCGGTAGCCCCGCGTACAAAAACAATTTCGGAAGCGCTTAATGCATTTACAAATTCTTTTACTTTGAGGCGAGCATTTTCATATTCTTCCGTTGCTAACTCACTTAAAAAATGAAGACCTCTGTGAATATTTGCATTTTCGTTTAAATAGTAGTTTGATATTGTATCAATCACGGATTTTGGTTTTTGCGTGGTTGCCGCATTATCTAAGTAAACTAACTTCTTCCCATTAACCGTTCTATGAAGAATAAGAAAGTCCCCTCTAATTTTTTCAATATCAAATTTTCGTTTTCCCGTCTTAGATACTGAGCTGTTTTGAATAAGTAAATCCTCCATATTAAAACTCGGCTGTATGAAGATGTTGAAATATTTGATGACTTAATTTTTCTCTTAAAGGTTCCAATTGAATAGCATCCACGACATCTTCCGCAAAAGCTTTAATCAACATTGATTTTGCCAAATTACTTGGAATACCGCGGGAGCGAATATAAAAGTAAGCTTGTTCATCTAAACTGCCTACGGTGGCGCCATGCGAACATTTAACATCATCGGCATAAATTTCCAATTGCGGTTTTGTATCTGCACCGGCTGTTTTTGATAACAATACAGATTTGTTCGATTGGAATGCATTGGTTTTTTGAGCTTCTTGTCTTACCAAAATCTTTCCGGCAAATACACCGTGGGCATCATCATCCAGTATTCCTTTATAAAGCTCGTTGCTCATACAATTTGGTTTAATATGATCAATAAACGTATGGTTATCTATATGTTGATTTTCATTGCCGATATAAAGTCCGTATAAATGACATTCAATATTTTCGCCATCCAGTTCTGCATTGATATCGTTTCTTACTAATGATCCGCCAACTGAAAGAGAAAAATGATTAACTATGCTTTTACCTTTTTGGTCGATATTGGTTTTCTCGATATGAAAAGCGGAATCGCCTTCATTTTGAATTTTATAGAAATTAAGCATTGCATCTTCTGCGGCAAAAATTTCAGTAGCTGCATTTGTAAAATAACTTTTTGAAGTCAAAGAATTATAGGACGTGAGAACAGTAAATTGGCTATTCTTACCGCCGATAAACAGATTTTTTGAAGTAGAAAGAATTTCAGCGTCTGCATCTCCGGTTAAATGTAATATTTGGACGGGTTTCTCAAGAATGTAATTATCGGGAATAATTACTACGGCCCCGTCATGTGCGTATGCTGAATTAAGTGTATCGAAAGCATTTCCTTCGTTAATAAGTTTCGGTATATATTTCCGGATAACTTCGGGCTTTTGAACAAGCAGATTATTCAAACTATCTATAATAATACTTCCCGGGACAGAAGTTAAATCAGAAAGTTCAGGGGAAAAATTTCCGTTTACAAAGACAATTAAATGATAATCAAATTTATCATATAGAATTTTGTTTAATAGCTCTCTATCTATTTTGTTGTATCCGGTTCCCAATAAAGGCGTAAAGTTTTTTGATAAAACCGGTTTAACATTTGTGTATTTCCATTCTTCATCTTTAAGAGTAGGAAATTCCATCGATTTGAATTTTTCAATCGCATCTTTTCTAATTTTGCTAAGCAAAGTATTTGCTTGCCCGTTCAGCTGTTGTTCGAACAATTGAAAATTTTCTATATACCAATCTTTAATTTTTATATCTTTTGTTGTAGTCATTATTGTACTATATCTCCTTACATCAAATTCTTTTTCCAATGTGACAGAAAATTTTTATAAGCTTTCTGCCGGTAATTCTTCTTTGGTTAACCAATCATAACCTTTTTCTTCAAGCTCTAAGGCTAAATCCTTCGTTCCGGATTTAACTATTTTACCATTGTAAAGTACGTGAACAAAATCGGGGACAATATAGTCCAAAAGTCTTTGATAATGAGTAACCAAAATAACAGCGTTTTTATCTGAACGGAAAACGTTTACACCCTTTGAAACTATTTTTAATGCGTCAATATCCAAACCGGAATCCGTTTCATCTAAAACAGCTAATTTAGGATTGAGCATTAACATTTGAAGAATTTCATTTCTCTTTTTTTCGCCGCCCGAAAATCCTTGATTAACCGGTCGGGAAATTAAGGATGGATCCATATTAAGAACTTTTGCTTTTGCTTTAATTAATTCGAGAAAGTCTTTTGCACTAAATTCAGGTAAACCTCGGTATTTTCTAATTTCATTTAGCGCTGTCTGTAAGAAAGAAATATTACTAATGCCGGGAATTTCGATTGGGTATTGAAAAGCTAAAAACAATCCTTCCCTTGCCCTGTCTTCCGGAGCCAGATCCAATAAATCTTTCCCTTCAAAAATTAATTTTCCTTGCGTTACATCATAAGCTTCGTGGCCTGCTAAAACATTTGCAAGAGTACTTTTGCCGGAACCGTTCGGGCCCATAATTGCGTGAACTTCTCCTGCGTTAACATCAAGATTTATTCCTCTTAATATTTCTTTTCCCTCAATGTTTGCGTGTAAATTTCTAATTTTAATCATTTATTTTATTCCTTAACATATTAAATTTAATAGATATTACGTGTTTAATTAACCAACGCTTCCTTCTAGACTAATGGCTAAAAGTTTTTGAGCTTCCACGGCAAATTCCATTGGAAGCTCTTTAAAGACTTCCTTACAAAAACCGTTAACAATCATATTTACCGCATCTTCCGTAGAAATACCGCGCTGGTTTAAGTAAAATATTTGGTCATCGCTTACTTTAGAAGTTGTAGCTTCGTGTTCAACAATAGCCGTATCATTATTGACTTCAATATATGGGAAAGTATGAGCTCCGCATTTGTTTCCCATCAGCATCGAATCGCATTGGGAAAAATTACGGGCATTATCAGCATTTTTCCCAACTCTAACCAAACCTCGGTAAGAGTTATCACTTCTCCCGGCTGAAATACCTTTTGAAATAATTGTGCTGCGGGTATTTTTACCGAGATGAATCATTTTGGTCCCGGTATCTGCCTGCTGATAGTTGTTTGTGACCGCAACCGAATAGAACTCGCCTACGGAATTATCGCCTTGTAAAATACAGCTTGGGTATTTCCAAGTAACCGCAGAACCGGTTTCCACTTGCGTCCACGATATTTTTGCATTGGTTTTACAAATACCACGTTTGGTTACAAAATTATAAATTCCGCCTTTTCCTTCTTTATCGCCCGGGTACCAATTTTGAACAGTAGAATATTTTATTCCCGCATTATCAAGCGCAACTAATTCTACTACGGCAGCGTGTAGTTGATTCTCATCTCTCATTGGAGCCGTACATCCTTCCAAGTAGCTTACATAACTTCCTTCATCGGCTATGATCAATGTTCTTTCAAATTGTCCGGTATTCATAGCGTTTATTCTAAAATATGTAGAAAGTTCCATTGGGCAGCGGACTCCCTTTGGAATATAGACAAAAGATCCGTCGCTAAAAACAGCTGCATTTAGCGAAGCGTAAAAATTATCGGTATACGGAACAACCGAACCGAGATATTTTTTTACTAAGTTGGGGTGATTTTGTATTGCTTCCGAAATCGGACAAAATATTATCCCTTTTTCCGATAGAGTTTCTCTGAATGTTGTTGCGACTGAAACGGAATCAAAAACCGCATCCACGGCAACGCCGGCAAGTGTTTTTTGCTCATCAATTGGAATGCCCAATTTTTCAAAAGTAGCAATAAGCTCAGGATCAACTTCGTCTAAGCTCTCATATTCCGGCTTTTTCTTTGGTTCGGCGAAATATCTTATATCCTGAAATTTTACTTCCGGATATTTTACTTTCGGCCATTTGGGTTCGGTTAGTGTAAGCCAATGTTTATATGCTTTAAGTCTCCATTCCGTCATCCATCCGGGTTCTTTCTTTTTAGCGGAAATTTTTCTGATTATATCTTCATTTAAACCAATGGGAAATTCTTCCTCTTCAATGTCACTTACAAATCCCCACTTATATTCAGAATTGGTTAAGTCTTCAACAACTTTCATATCATCGCTTTTCTGTTCTTCGCTCATTTCTTTACCTTTTTTGATATCCAAATTTCATTTATAATCGACAATAAAATTTTAATTGTGCATGAAACGTAATCAATCTTGCAAAAAAAGTCAAGATTAAAACTTCGGACAAAAACACCCATTAGTTTAAGTGGAAAAAATTACGATTATTTGAGAAAAGAAAGAAGAAAGTATTAATAAAAAAACCTGAGCAAATTTTAAAAATGCAAGGTAAATCTCCAAAATCGTTATAAAGCGTAATAATTTAAAAATCCGGAATTTTTAGTATTTCATGTAAGTCAATTATAATAAATACTTATCTATACCCATGAAAATTTACTTTGTACCCGATAAATTGTATTTTAATAAATATTTTGCTAATTTATTTTTTATTCCGTTTTTCAGTCCCAAATAGGTAATTACATTTCCATTTATTAATGCTTTGGAGGCATCTATGAAAAAATTATTACTCACCATTTTTATACTCTTAATTTCAGGTAGTTTATTTGCTCAAAATGTTTGGAACGAAGTTTGGAATTTGCAGCAAGTCCCTTTTCAGCCGATAAACAGCGGATCGGAATTTGCAAAAGTTATTGCTGGTTTTGATACTGACGGAGATGGCCGGGGCGAATTTATTACCGGCACCTCTGATATGGATAGTAATTTTGTTTATATGTACGAGGCAACTGGCGATAATACATATGAATTAGTTTGGTCTTATAAATTTCCGGTGGCGGGAAATAGTTGGTTTGCAGCAGCCGTAGGTGATGTTGATAATAACGGTAAAGTCGATATTGTTCTGGGGTGGCCTTCTATTCCATCCGATGGATTACCCAATCCCCCAAGAGTTTTTACTTTTGAGTGGAACGGCGTAAACGGTGAAAATAAATATGGGAAGGAACAAGCTGATGGAACTTTTAATCCTACAAGTCAAACCCACTTTGATGTACCGGATAATACCGATTGGAGACCATATAGTATGTCGATTGAAGATGTTGATAAGGATGGTAAAAATGAGCTTGTTATTGGAGTTAGACAAGGGGGCAGAGGCAGAGAAGTGTTGGTTGCTTCCGTAACAGGCGGAGACCTTTCAGCTTTCGGGCAGTGGAATATAGAGTATAATTTCCAGAATGCTGAAAACGGATCAAACTTTGCAACTGTAACCGGCGATCTTGATAATGATGGCAATACGGATATTTTTGAAATGGTTTGGAATAAGTTTACGCTAAGAATGTTTGAAGTTACCGGAGCAGATACTTATGAGCATGTTAATGATTTGGAACAAATTTACGCTGCTCAAGATATTGATTATGGTTCTCTAGATGGAGTAAGAATTGCCGATGTAAATGGTGACGGTAAGAACGAAATGTTTATTGCCGGAACCGAACCTCAAAGCACAGTATTCATTGTTCAGAATATTACTGATATATCGGCAATAACAGCAGCGGATATTGTTGAATTTTATCATATCCCGAAAAATATTAAACCGAACGGATCGGTTGCAGATGGTAAATTCAGGAATATGGTAATTGCAGATCCCGACCAAGACGGTAAAATGGATTTGTTGATTGCAGGTGAAAGAAACGGTCAAATTTTTGATCTTGAATACAAGGGTTCGGGTGATATGGCTGATTCAACTAATTGGGAACTAACCGTAGCTTACGATTCTTACGCCAAAGCTTCTGCAGAACTCGATGCAGATTCCGCTTCTAAATTAACTCCGCGTCTTTACTATGGTAGTTTTGCCGGAGATATGGATGGCGATGGTTTAGATGAATACGTATTTGTAAATTATAGTACCGATAAAGATATTTGGCCGAATGATTCTTATGTAGTTGTTATCGAAGCAGATAAAGCAACAGGCGTGGAACAAATTAATAATCTCGTCCCTAAGTCTGTAAAATTAAGTCAAAATTATCCGAATCCGTTTAATCCGGCAACCAATATCGCTTTTTCCATTCCGGAAAACACTTCTCATGTAAGCTTGGAAGTTTACGATATTTTAGGGAGAGTTGTTAGAACGTTGGTGGATAAAGATATGGCTGCGGGGAACTATAACGTAAACTTTGATGCTTCTCAATTACCGAGTGGAATTTATATATATAAACTTTCTACAAATGTCGGTACCAAAACAATGAAAATGGTTTTGCAGAAGTAAACTGCATTTATTTGACTTTAACCTCCGGGAATAAGCTTTCCGGGGGTTATAATGTTTTTCAATTCTTAATTTGATAATTGCCTATAAGAAAAATTTTATTTTAACCGGTTTAGTTTTTTGTAAATTCAAATTTCTCTTTGTCTAATAATCTCAAAAAGTAAAATTCCCGTAGCTACCGATACGTTCAAACTTTGGATTTTCCCTTTCATCGGAATCTCGGCAAGGAAATCGCAATTCTCTGCTATAAGCCGTCTAATTCCTTTTTCTTCGTTACCTACAACAAGAGCAATTGGACCGGAAAAATCTATTTCAGTATAATTTTTATTATCTCCTAATTTGGAACCTACAATCCAATAATTTTCCTTTTTAAGTATTTTAATTACATCAACCAAATTAGACTCGCGGCAAATTTTGAGATGGGAAATTGCGCCGGCTGATGTTTTTGATACCGTTTCATTAATTGGAGCTGTGTTTCTGATTGACATAATTATACCGTCAACACCGGCAGCTTCCGCCGTTCTGAATATTGCCCCGAGATTGTGCGGATCTTGTACGGAGTCGATTAATAGTAAAAGCGGGGCAGGCTTTTTAGATGCGATGTTCAAAATTTGATTTAATGAATAAAGCTGCTTGTCACTAATTTCAGCTACTATTCCTTGAGTATTTTCTTTAGGGGCAAGAGTTTTAAATTTACTACTGGAAATTTGTGAAACCCGGACTCCCTTTTTCTTTGCAAGTTTTTTAATATCGTTTATTATTCGCGAGTGCTGATTATAAAGCAAATATATTTGGCTTACACCTGCATCGGATTTTAGCGCTTCAAGAATAGGTTTTCTTCCATAAATTCTTTTCATTTTTTGCGTTCTATTCTTTTTGCTATGTCGCTCAAATTATCTAAACTTATTTCTTCCTGTTCGCCGGTTTGCATGTTTTTTAATACCGCTGCATTTCTCAACAATTCGTCACCGCCTATCATTAATACAAAATTCGAATTTAATCTGTTTGCTTCTCTCATTTGTGCTTTTACACTGCGCAACAGGTAATCCAGCTCGGTAACAAGTCCGTTTTGTCTTAGAAAATTTGCAATTGCGAAAACCTTATCTTTCTTATCCTTATCAAGCCTGACTAAATAAACGTCCAATTCTTCATCTTTTAGATTTAGGCATTTTTCATTTTCGCAGGCGAGAAGAATTCTTTCCATTCCCGCAGCAAATCCCGTTGCCGGAACAGGTTTACCGCCAAGCTGTTCTATCAATAAATTATATCTTCCGCCACCGCACAGAGCGCTTTGTGCGCCCACACTTTTGCTGATTATTTCAAATGTAGTATTTGTATAATAGTCTAATCCTCTAACAAGTTTATGATCGACGGTAAACGGAATGTTTGATTCGCTTAGTAACTGTTTTACGTTTGCAAAATGTTCACGGCTTTCGTCGTCAAGATAATCTAAGATTGTGGGAGCTTCAGCCATTATTTTTTGGTCGACTTCATTTTTGCTATCAAAGATTCTAAGTATATTGGTCTTAAATCTTTTCCGACTGTCTTCCGATAATGAATCCAGTTTGCTGCCAAGATATTTACGAAGCTCTTCCTTGTATCTTTCCCTGGATGTTGGAATACCAAGTGAGTTTATTTTTATTTCAAAGTTCTTAAGTCCTAAGTTTTTAAGAATATTATGAGCGATGATAATTATTTCTGCATCTACAATCGGATCGTTGCTTCCAATTGCTTCTGCTCCGAACTGGTGAAATTGTCTTAATCTTCCGGCTTGCGGTCTTTCCTGTCTGAACATTGGTGAGATATAAAACAACTTATAGAAGTTTGCTTTCTTATTTAATTCATGTTCAATAAAAGCTCTAACAACCGAAGCTGTCATTTCGGGTTTTAATGTAACACTTGTCCCGCTTCTATCGGTAAAAGTGTACATTTCTTTACTTACAATGTCTGTCGCTTCGCCAATCCCACGGCTGAACAAAGCAGTCTCCTCAAAAATAGGTGTTCTGATTTCTTTAAAGTTAAAAAGAACCATTTCCTGTTCAACCAGTAATTCCAAGTGTTTCCATAATTTTATGTTTTCAGGTAAAATATCTTTTGTACCGGCAATTGCTTTTATCATGATATCTCATATAATATTTTTATGTACTTTAAAATAATTAAGGAATAAATATAACCTTTATAGAAAGGCAATTCAATTGAATAAAGATTGTACTATTGAAAATTTGGAATGAAAGATTGGAGTATTTGCAGCAGGTTTCCAGTTAAAACGTATTTGTTAGAATTTTTTTTCTTCTTCAACAAAATAATTATGAATTTCCTCTGCCGAATTTGCGTTCAATAAATTCTCTCTGAATGAATCATCGTTCATCATCCGTGAGATTCTGCTTAAAAGTTTTATGTGTGCGGCAACCATGTCTTCTTTACCAACAAGCAGGAATATCAATCTTACAGGTTGATCATCCAGCGCTTCAAAATCAATCGGTTCCCGGGTTTTTCCGAAAGCCACTATTGTTTCTTTAACGCTGTTTGTTTTTCCATGCGGAATCGCAAAACCTTTGCCAACACCTGTTGACATGATTTTCTCTCTCTCAAGAACAATAGACCTCACAGCTTCCAAGTCCAAAACTCTTTCATCATCTTTGAATAGATCTATCAGTTCATTTATCACTTCCTTTTTAATCGTATTCTTCATTTTTGGAATAATTTTATCCGGCTTTAGCAATTCTGAAATTTTCATTTTTAAATGTCCTAACAATCAAAAAATAAGTGAATACGAAACTTATAAAAGGTATTATTGATTATCAATTTATTAAGGAAGTTAATTTTTATTATAAACTTTTATCCCTCTATTTATACTTAAAACAATAAGTTACAACCTCATAAAATATTCCGGCTTTTTAAAAATAGTTCAATGCTTTCCGGTAAATGCCGTTGTAAGAAATATTCACATGTTAATTGTTTTAGAATTATGAAATAAATTTTTTAATTAACAGAATTATATACTATAGAATCTTGCCAACGGGTAAATAATAGCTTAATTTTATGGCTAAATGAAAACAAGATTGAGGTAAAAATGGATATTCAAAACAAAACTGTATTAGTGCTTGGGGCATGGGGTTTAGTTGGAAATGCCGTAACTCGAAAACTAGTTGGTGAAAAACCTAAAAAGATTATTGTGACATCTCTGCAAAAAAAAGAAATTGAAGAGGAAATAGAGAAATTAGAAAAAGAATTTCCGCAATTACCGGCTGATTATTTTATTCCCTGGTGGGGAAATATTTTTGTTAGGAATGAATTCAAAGATACAAACAGGTATGAATTACTTGAAGACCCCGCTAAAAGAAAGGTTTTATTGAAAGATATAATGGAGGAACTTACGCCTCAGATTCTAGAGAATTCTTCAATTTACCAATTGCTTAGCCAATATAAACCCGATATAATTGTGGATTGTATAAATTCTGCAACCGGTATTGCATATCAGGATGTGTACACAACGTATCATAAAATATCTACAATGATTTCTGAAGACCCTTCCAAAGAAGATATTATAACTGAAACGGAAAAATTGTTATGTACGCAATATATTCCGCAATTAATAAGACATATTCAGGTTCTTTATAACTCAATGAGCAAAGTAAATACCGAAATATATGTTAAAATTGGAACCAGCGGTACAGGCGGAATGGGCTTAAATATTCCGTATACTCACAGCGAGGAAAAACCCTCCAGGGTTCTACTTAGTAAATCTTCAGTTGCAGGAGCCCATACTTTACTGTTATTCTTAATGGGAAGAACGCCTGACGGCGCTATTACTAAAGAGATAAAGCCAACTGCGGCTATTGCCTGGAAAAAAATTACTTACGATGAAATCCGTAAAAGAGGTAAACCGATTGAACTGTTCGATATCTCTCCGGCTGAGGCTATTAAGCTTGAGGATAAGTTGAAGCTTAAGATTGAAAGCAAATACAAATCGACCGGAGAAACCTTGAAATCCGTATTTATTGATACAGGTGAGAACGGAACTTTTTCACGCGGTGAATTTGAAACAATTTCTGCGCAAGGACAAATGGAATATGTTACTCCCGAAGAAATTGCAAGCGATGTTATTTTTGAAATTAAGGGCGGAAATACCGGTCACGATATTATTAATGCACTTGATAATGCAACTCTGGAGCCTACTTACAGAGCCGGTTTTCTGCAGCACATGGCTGTGGAAAAATTAGCCGAGTTAGAAAAAATTCATAATATAAGCAGTGTTGCTTTCGAATTACTCGGTCCGCCGAGATTATCCAAACTTCTTCATGAAATTAATTTGATTAAGAACGTTACAACGTCGATGGAAAATATTCTTGAAAAAACTCCGGAAGAGCTTTCGCAAGATTTATTTAATTTTGTTAAGGAAAATTCGAAGCTGAGAAGCGAAATAATTTCGATAGGAATTCCTATTCTTTTCCCGGACGGCAAAACTCTTCTTAGAGGAAATGAAATTAAAATTCCTCCGTTTAAAGGAGAAGACGAGCTCGATATCTCGGAGAAAAAAATTGATCTATGGTCAACAGACGGTTGGGTTGACTTAAGAGTAAGCAATATTCGGAAATGGCAAAAGAGAATCAAAGCTTTAATTGATGAGGCAAATGCTATCTCTCCCGACGATACAAGTTCGATGCATGTAAGGACAAAAAGATATTGGGATAATTTTAAAGAAATAAATATCGGCAAAGTTGTTGGCTGGATATTTATTCACGAAGAGCAGGGAAGAAGAATGAAAGCATAAAATGGTGTTCACTAAGAACATGTCTAACAACAAATTAAAAATTATTATCACTGATTCGGGATTTGGTGGCCTCTCTGTTCATGCTAAACTTGACCGGACTTTAAAAAAGTTGAAGAATATTGGAGATATCGAACTCGTATTCTTCAACTCTTATGCCGGTATTGGTTATGGGTATAATGAACTTAACGATATAGAAGAAAAACTAAAAGTGTTTAATTCTGCACTAACTGGCATAACCAAACTTAAGCCAGATATAATTCTTATAGCCTGCAATACTCTATCAATCTTGTATCCCAAAACAATTTATAGTAAAGAATCTAAAATTCCCGTTCTCGGAATAGTAAATTCAGGAGTTGAACAGGTGTTGGAAAGTGTAAATATATCTGATAATTATTTGATTATAATATTTGGTACGGAAACTACAATCAATTCCAAGATATATCAGAATATGATTTTAGAACAAGGGTTCAGTAATGAAAAAATTATTGCTCAAGGGTGTAAAAATCTTGAAAGTGAAATTCAAATTAATCCTTCGGGTGAAAAAGTAAAAGAATTAATTACAAAATATGTTAACAAAGTTGCAGAAAGAATTCAAGATAAAAGATTTGAAAAAATAGTTCTGGTTCTTGCTTGCACACACTACGGTTTTAGCGAAAAAATATTCAAGGAAAAATTAAAGAATAAATTTAATCAAGATATTATTATTCTAAACCCAAATGAAAAAATTGTTAACAAAACCTTGAATTTTATTACTAGTGAAAAAAGAATAGGAACAAAAATTACAAATAAGGTATATTCTAAGAATGAATATAGTGAAGAACAAATAAGGAGTCTTGCAGATTTAATTGAAAAAGATTCTCCTTCTTTACGTGAAGCATTACTAAAGATTAATTACTCTGCCAATTTATTTAGCGTTTAGGTATTAGTAATGAAAAATGGCAAAACCAGATGATAAAAATAGTTTTATATTTTTCTGAGGATTACTGGGCAATATTATTTGAATAGTGCCCAGTATTTATTTTTAAAGCTGATTCTTAGAAATTCGGTGTGAACTTTTTGCCTTTGTGAAATTCAGAAATTATCTTTGCCGCTTCAACGGGGTCGTCTGTTATAGTGAATAAATCCAAATCATTCGCATTTATATATCCGGCTTTTAATTGTTTCTCAATTACCCACTCAATTAAGGAATTCCAATATTCACTTCCCATAAGTACAACGGGGAACTTTGTGGTTTTTCCAGTTTGAATTAAAGTTAAAACTTCAAAGCTTTCGTCAATAGTTCCGAACCCGCCGGGCATTAAAATGTAACCTTGTGCATATTTGAAAAACATCAGCTTCCTTACAAAAAAGTATCTGAAATTGAAAAGTTTGTCCTTATCTACATAAGGATTTGCATTTTGTTCGTGCGGTAATTCAATATTAATTCCCGTTGAACTTCCTCCAACTTCAGAGGCTCCTCTGTTTGCCGCTTCCATAATTCCCGGACCGCCGCCGGTAATAATTCCGAATCCCTTTTTTACTAATTCCTTTGAAACTTGAACTGCGAGTTTGTAATATTTGTCCTCCGGTTTTGATCTTGCTGAGCCGAAAACTACAACGCTCGGTTTTATTTTTGCCATGCCTTCAAAACCTTCAACAAATTCTGCCATTATTCTGAAAACACGCCACAAATCTTCCTGTGAGCTTTGTATGCGTTCTTCCAATCCGTTACAATCCGAGTCATTATTCATTTTTCCATTCTCCATAAAGTGCGTCGTTTATATATTGATAATTTCATTTATAAAATGAGAATTGAAGTTATAAATTATTTTGTAAAATAGCTCAGTAAAAAATATTTGAGTTATCGTCAAATAATATTGTATGTGAATTTCAATCATTATCCGATTTCATTATATTGCACACTTAATATTTGTAAAGCTCATAATAAGTATATCTGTTACAATGATTATGTTAAAAATTAAAAGAGTTTTCTAAAGGAAGTTTTGTGACCGCTTACAGTAAATTTACAGTTGACCGTGATGAGATAATCGGAGATACTAAACATATACATGAGTTTTACAGTGTGTATCTTAAAAATGAGAGGGATATTATTGTTTGGTTTCCACCTTCATATTTAGCTACGCATAAAAATTACCCGGTTTTATATGTACAAGACGGGCAGAATATTTTTAATCCCCGTACATCGTTTATCGGGTATGATTGGAAAATGGATGAAGTTTCAACTGTTTTGATGGAAAACAGATTTGTTGATGAATTTATTATTGTGGCTATTTACAATACAAAAGATAGACTTGATGAATATAATTATTTTACTCCCAAAGGCAAAAGTTATTCTAAATTTTTAACTAAGGAATTAAAACCTTTTATAGATGAGAATTTCCGAACATTAACTAATTATAAAAATACCGCGCTTATTGGTTCTTCCATGGGCGGACTGATTTCATTTCAACTTTTTTGGAACTTTCCTCAAGTATTCGGAAAAGCTGCATGTCTTTCCAATTCTTTTTGGGTTAACGATGGAGAGATATTTAAAATGGTTGAGGTAAATCCATCGGTAAGAAAAAATGCAAAACTTTATATTGATTGCGGAGATTTGGAAACGGAGCTTTTAGATGATTTCAAAAAAATGTGTACAACGCTTAAATCAATTGGGTATGAGTCCGGTAAAAACTTGGAGTGTCATCTTCAACATGGAGCAAAGCATTCGGAATATGATTGGGCGGCGCGGCTTCATATACCGTTAAAATTTTTGTTTGGAGCTGGTAGAGACGTTTAAACGTTGAGACGTAAAAACGTAGAGAAGGTGAAACGTGGAAAGGATAGCACACAAATTACACTGATTAATTATGATTTGAGCAGATTAAAAATTCTCAATCACTTCCAACTTTAGGCACTTTTAAAAGCTATTTCACAAAGCTGCTCAAAGAAACACTAAGTTACACAAAGGGGAACCTCAATCAATTTTTACAATCTATATTTTCTTTTATTACCATCAGTTAATCAGAATTTCCTTAATTTTATAAAGTACATTAAACATGAGTAAAAAGGAGGCATTGAAGATGCAGCGTAGAAATTTTATTAAAGGTGCAGCAGCTGCAACAATTTTAGGTACAGGTGGATATAAAACTTTAGCCAAAGGAATAATTCAAAAGGAAAGAAAAAGAAATTCTTTAATTCCCACAAGATTAAAACAGGGCGATACTATAGGGTTAATTGCACCGGGAAGCTTTATTACGGAAGATGAATTAAAAGAATCGGTACAAAATTTAAAAGAGCTCGGCTTTAAAGTTACTTATACCAAAAACATCCTAGAGCGTTCGGGGTATTTGGGGGGAACGGATAAGCAAAGAGCCGATGATGTAAATAATATGTTTGAAAGGAATGATATAGACGGAATATTTTGTGCACGCGGCGGTTACGGATGCTCAAGAATTTTACCGATCTTGGATTATGATAAAATAAAAAGGAATCCTAAAGTGATTATCGGTTACAGCGATATAACCGCACTGCTTTACGGAATTTACTCGCAGACCGGAATGGTTTGCTATCACGGACCTGTTGGGATTTCGACCTTTAACGATTTTAGTATTTATAATATGGAAAATGTTTTGATGCGCCCGTCTGCCGATTTTGAAATGATTAGTAAGCCCGATAAAACGGATGATGAATTATATAAAATTTATCCTATACGGTCTGGTATTGCCGAAGGTGAATTGGTCGGCGGTAATTTATCAATTGTCGTTTCACTGATAGGTACTAAATATGATATTGATACTGTCGGGAAAATAGTTTTCCTTGAGGACGTTGGAGAAGAGCCGTATAGAATTGACAGAATGTTGACACAAATGATAGAAGCCGGTAAGTTTGATAATGCAGCCGGAATTGCTCTTGGAGTTTTTAAGCATTGCAGAGTAAAAAAAGAGGACCCTTCGTTTAAAACATCTTTTACATTAAGTGAGGTTTTATATGATAGACTTTATAAATTAGGAATTCCCGTAGTTTACGGATTGTCATTCGGGCATATTGAAAATAAGTGTACTCTGCCTTTTGGAATTAAAGCAAAATTAGATGTTACAAACCAAACTCTTACTTTACTTGAGAAAGCTGTTTCTTAAATCTAAAATTTTATAAGATAATTTAAAATAATTTATGTTTGCAGATGTTGTGTTCCCTTTGCCGTTTCGCAATTCCTTTTCTTATTCCATTCCTAAGGAATTTGATAATTCCGTAAAAATTGGAGTTAGAGTTGTTGTGCCTTTTGGGAAAAGAACTTTAACAGGTTATGTAATTGGGATCTCGGAGGAAGCACAGGTAAAAAAGGGAATCAAAAGAATAAAAGATGTTCTGGATGAGGTCCCAATATTCAATGAAAATTCATTAAAATTTTATCGATGGATAGCAAATTATTACTTAAGCTCTCTAGGTGAAGCAATTAAAAATTCAATTCCTTACGGTCTGGATGTTGAATCGAAAAAAGTTGTTGTTTCCGATAAAGAAATTTGCAGTAAGCTACTTAAGCAAGAAAGAAAACCAAATACCACTAGAGCAAAACTCTTAAAGATTTTATCTGAAAAAGAAGTGCATAAAATATCTCAACTGCAAAGAGAAGTAAAGAAAAAATCGATTCACTCTCAATTAAGAACATTGGAAAAAAACGGAGCTGTTTCAATTCTTAATCATATTGAAGAACCAAAAGTCCGGGAGAAAAAAGTAAAGTTTGTTAAGCTTGTTAAAAGTATTGATGAGATATACAATGCATTACCGGAATTAGAATCGCGTGCCCCAAAGCAAGTAGTAGTTCTTTTGGAACTCCTTTCAAAAAAAGATATTCCTGTTCAGCAAAGTAAATTATTAAAAAAGGTTAATACTCACCAGGCGGCGCTTACTTCTCTTGCTAAAAAAGGTTTTATTGAAATATTTGATAAACGTGTGGAACGGGTTTATAAGGAAACTTACTCTGAACAAATTAAAGATTTCGAATTAACGCAGGAACAAAAAAATGTAATTAACGAAGTAACCGGTTCTATTGAGAATAATGAATTCAAGACATTTCTGCTGCATGGTGTAACCGGCAGCGGCAAAACCCAGATTTATATTGAATTGGCAAAATTAGTTTTGGCAAAAGGTAAATCCGTTATGATTCTCGTACCGGAAATATCTTTAACACCTCAAATCACTTCACGTTTCTATAATCATTTTAAAGATTCGGTAACGGTTATGCACAGCCGAATGTCGATGGGTGAAAAATACGATTCATGGCGAGGAATTATTTCGGGGAAGTACACCGTTGTAATTGGTCCGCGCTCAGCTCTTTTTGCTCCGCTTGAAAATACAGGCTTAATTGTAGTTGATGAAGAACATGACCAAAGCTACAAGCAATACGATTTAACTCCGCGCTATCAGGCAAGGGATTCGGCAATAGTTAAGGCTAAATTAAATAATTGTCCCGTTATACTTGGTTCCGCTACTCCGTCTGTTGAAAGTATGTATAATTCTCAAATAGGTAAATTTAAACTACTTGAACTTAAAGAAAGAGTGGATAATGCTAAAATGCCTAAGATTCGACTGATTGACATAACGATTGAAAAGAAGAAAAAAAGGATGCACGGAATATTTTCTAATCTCCTTTTAGAAGAAATAAAGAAGCGGTTAGAAAAAAAAGAAGCGGTGATTATTCTGCAGAATAGAAGAGGGTTTGCCACGCAAGTTTACTGCGAGGATTGCGGACACATAGAAATGTGCGAAGATTGCGATGTATCAATGGTGTATCATATAAATAAGAATATCTTGAAATGCCACTATTGCGGTAATACAAAACCCGTTCCCCGTGCTTGCCCGGTTTGCGGTTCGTTAAACATTAAGTTTTTCGGAACCGGCACTCAAAGGGTTGAAGACGAGCTGGATTATTATTTCCCTAATATCAAGATTGAACGGATCGACTCCGATACATTAGACAGAAAAGGGAAGTTGGGTTTAATCTTAAACCGGTTTAGAAAAGGTGAAATAGATATTTTATTGGGGACGCAAATCGTTTCCAAAGGTATGGATTTTTCTAATGTTACTTTGGTCGGAGTTATTTCTGCGGAAACAACTTTATGGCTCCCCGACTTTAGAGCTGATGAAAGAACCTTCCAATTGCTTACACAAGTATCCGGGCGTTCCGGCAGAAGCAAAACAGAGGGAGAGGTTCTTATACAAACGCAGAACAGGAAGCATTTCGTCCTGCAAAAAGTATTGTTAAACGATTATAATGGTTTTTATGAGAGGGAAATATTGTTAAGGAAGCAAAGTAATTATCCTCCATTTTCACGTTTAGGTCTAATTGAAACCAAAGATGAATATGAGGAAAAAGCCCGCGGAGCAGTTTCGGATTTTTACAAATATGTAAAAAAACATTCTAAAAATTTAGTTATTGCCGCGCCAACCGAAGCAATCATATCAAAGATAAAAGGGCAGTACAGATTTCATCTCTTAATTAAAAGTATAAAGGTGAGAGATGCGGGAGGCAAAGAACTAAGAAACGCCGTACTAAATGCGTTTGTAGATTTTAAGCAAAAATCCCGATATAGAGAGGTAAGACTAATTATCGATATAGATCCGCAGAGCATTATTTGAAGTACTCAAAATATTTATAGTTAAAATTATGATTTGTGTGAATCTTTTTAGTGTGCGTTTCCCATGTCCTATTCTTATTGTTTGAATCTATTGTTTTCTTTTAACGTTTTCTAATTCAAAGTAATCGATTATTGAGATAGATTTAATGCGATGCACTTAAATTGCACACCGCATTAAAAAGTAAAATTTACATTGCAAAACTGCGTAAGAATGGTACAGCATGTGCGGCAAAATACATCAGTAGACTAAATCCGAGCCAAAGTCCAAATACTAACGCAAAATATTTACCGGTAGATTCTGATTTAAACATTTTAGCAAATCCAATACTTATTACTGCAAAAAACCAAATTGAGAAGATATCCAATTTAGCTAAAAACCAGCCGACCAAAGTTAACCTGTCGGAACTAAGAAAAGAGGCAACACTTGTATCGCGGAATGGGCGGTTCATTGCTAAAGCCAGAATAACTACAACTATTGCCTGCAAAATTAATATGTAGTAAGGTAAGCCATAGGCAACCATTGCAGAGGAATAAGTCCCTTCTCCTTTCAGTCCGAGTTTAATAAATAAGTAGAAAACTCCCGATATAATAAAAAACATGAGGAAAACCAGAATAGTTGAGCTTATAGCTGTGAGCAAAGGATTTCCAATGCCCGACTCCATTCTGTCTCTCATTTTTTCCATTTGCTCATCTGCTTTCTCTTGAGTCATCTGTCCTTTATCAACAAAGCTTTGCATACTTTTTTCAGTCATTTCCATACGCTTCTCAATTATTGTATTTCTTATCATCGGGTTGCTCATCATAATAATATTTGAAACAACGGCTATTACTATCATAATTAGAACAGGTATTAACCAATCAACCATTTTGGGTGGGAATTTTGACATTTCCGCAAATGTGCTGCCGGGACTTGTAAAAACGCCGACTAACTTATCAGTATGGTTAAGTTCGTATTCTTCTTCTGTTGGATTCGAAGTTTGATTTTCTTGGTCTTGAAGTTCGTTCATTTATCTCCTCCTCAAATTGTAAGATAATTTCTAGAAAAAATCCATATTTTAAAATAACGATTTTATTTTATCAATATGAAATTTTTTGTACTGCTACTAAGAAGTAATACAAACAAAATTGTTTTATTGGGTTTTATATATTATTAAACCTGTAATTCCCTGAATAATTACGATACTCATAATTGTTAAAATTCCCCAAAAGTTACCGATCTTATTTCCGTTAATTACTACATCTGAAATATTTTGTATCAGTACAATAACCAAAATCGTTCCACCGAAAGTTATATTTCCTGTTCTTATAAAATAATTGTAGTTCGCGTTCATCAGGTTTAGTAGTTTTTTCCATTCTCATAATTATTGGTAATAAAGCAAACAATGCTAATAAAGTATATCCTTTATCGCTCCAGATGAGAATGCCGAGAATACAGATTAAGCTAATTACAGCTTGAAAATAAAATCGAAAAATCATTTTTTCTCCTCTTCTATTAATTCGAATATATCTTCAATTCTACAGTTAAAAACTTTTGCCATTTTTAATGCCAGTTTTACAGACGGATTAAATTTCCCGTTTTCGATGGCATTTATCGTTTGTCTGGAAACTTTAAGTGCAGTTGCTAATTCTTCTTGTGTCAATTCCCCATTTTTCAGTCGGTTTAACTTTAGTTTATTTTGTAAACCGGATTTTTGTTTCATGGTAAACTCAAAAATTGTTTAATGTAAATGCAAAGTATTATTTACATTTTTTCAAGTAAAGTTTACATTTTCCCCAAGGTGTTATTACGTTATTCAAAAAACATTTCGCTTGCCAAACCGATTCTGCTAAATAAGTTTGGATTTATTCGTAACGCAGATTTGTAATCTGCGGAAATGCCTAATATTATTAGCGAGAGAGGACTTTCGCTTTACACAAAAGAGAATCCGTTTATCAATAAGTTTTAGCTAAAGAATATTCTTAAAAATTGAAATAAATATACACACCATTTAGATCTGGATGTTATCTATAAAACCATTATCCGCGATGGAAACTCTACTCATTTCTAAATCGACTACAATATTCCGCTTGCCAAACCGAATTCTAAAAAGTAAGTTTTGATATTATAATTAAGGAGGTATTGTTATGAAAACCATTATTGAACCGTTTAAAATTAAATCGGTTGAGCCAATACGTTTTACAACCCGGGAAGAACGTGAAAAAATATTGAAAGAAGCAGGTTATAATCCTTTTATGATACGTGCCGATGATGTGCTGATTGATTTGCTTACCGATAGCGGAACATCTGCAATGAGCGCTAAACAGTGGGCTGGAATTATGGATGGCGATGAATCATACGCAGGTTCAAAAAGTTTTTTCAGATTTGAATCAACTGTAAAAAAAATTACGGGACACAAATTTATTATTCCTACTCACCAAGGCAGAGCTGCAGAGAAAATATTATTTTCGATCGTGGGCGGGAAAGGGAAGTATATTCCTAACAATACTCATTTCGATACAACACGTGCAAATATAGAATTTACAGGCGCCGAAGCTGTTGATTTGCTTAACGAAACCGGAAAACATCCTGAAATACGCGCTGATTTTAAAGGTAATATGGATGTAGAAGCGCTCGATGCATTTATTAAAAAAGTCGGAAAAGAAAACGTGCCGCTGGTAATGATAACGGTTACCAATAACTCCGGCGGCGGGCAGCCGGTTTCTATGCAGAATATAAAAGAAACAAAGGAAGTCTGCAAAAAATATGGTATTCCTCTTTTCCTTGATGCATGCAGATTTGCCGAGAACGCTTACTTTATCAAATTACGCGAAAAAGGATACGAAAATAAATCAATTTTGGAAATAGCTCAAGAAATTTTTAGTTATACCGACGGTGCAACAATGAGTGCAAAGAAAGATGCACTCGTAAATATCGGCGGTTTCCTCTCGATGAATAGTGAAAATATTGCAATGCAGTGCCGTAATTTGCTTATTGTGACTGAAGGATTCCCGACTTACGGCGGTTTAGCCGGCAGAGATTTGGAGGCGGTTGCACAAGGTTTGGATGAGGTGCTGGATGAGCATTATCTTAGATACAGAATTAAAAGTACTGCATATCTTGGCGATAAAATGACCGATGCGGGAATTCCGATAATTGAACCGCCCGGCGGGCATGCAATTTATATAGATGCAAAACGGTTTTTGCCTCACGTCCCTCCGTATGAATATCCGGGTCAGTCTATTGTTTGCGAAATTTATTTAGACGGCGGAGTGAGAGCCGTTGAAATAGGCAGCGTTATGTTCGGTAAATACGATAAAGAAACAGGAAAGCTTATTTCACCGCCGATGGAGCTGGTTAGACTTGCAATACCGAGACGTGTTTACACGCAAAGTCATATAGACTATGTTGCCGAAGTTCTTATTGAAGCATATAAACATCGAGATAAGCTTAAAGGATATGAAATAACTTACGAAGCTCCGATGCTTAGGCATTTTACAGCTAAATTTAAGCCCTTAAGTTAAATGCGGAAGAATATGAAATTTGTAAAAAATTATACATACAGCGACCGGCACCAAATTTGGCGCTTATTAATTTCCGGTTCCGATAAATTGATTATTGAATTAAGGGACACGGATAAAAAGAAAATGTTTTTCAGCTGTATTGATATTCATACCGGAGAAACGGTTTTTTCTAAAAAACAATTAGACGAACCGTACTGGATTGGAATTGAGCAAATCCATAACGATGTAATCTTCTTCCATAAATTTGCGAAACCGGATATGCCGGGACACCGGGAAATAATTGCTTTTGATATCATTACGCAGGAAATCCTTTGGACATCCGATAAATATACATTCCTCTTTATTTTTAATGATAAGCTGTATGTATCAACCGAAAGCTTTGAGGGGAACAAATACTATACTCTTGATTATAAAAATGGGAAAGTAATTGAAAAACTAATTGCAGATTCAACTGAAATTGCTAAGTTAAAAAATATAGCCGACCAGTCACTAAATTACGACAATTATATTTTCCCGAAAACCTTTGAATCCGGGAACTCCGGTGTTAGTGAAAATGTTAATATATTGATAGATAAAGAAGCCAAAGACCTTGATATCATTGGAAATATTGAGTATACTGAATTTAGAGGATTGCTTTTATTTAATATACATTTTAAGGTACTTGATAATAGTTTGGTAAATAAGTTTTTTGTTAAAAATTTGGAAACCGGTGAAGAAATTTTTACTGAGGTCTTAAATGCAAATGTTGATGCTTTTGCACCGGATTCATTTTTCTGTTATAAAAATTATGTATTGATTTTGAAAGAAAAGAAGGAATTATTAGTTTATAAAATTGAATAATCTTTCGGGGTGTTAAAATGGATCACTCAATTGAAGAAAGAAAAATCTTATTGCAAGCTGCACGAAAATCAATCGAATCTATTTTTACCGGCAAGGAACCGGACTCTTGCGACTATGAAAAACATCCTACCTTAAAAGATAATTTAGGAGCTTTTGTAACCCTTACAATTAATAAAAGATTACGAGGCTGCATAGGTTATATCTTCTCTAACAATACACTTTATGACACGGTCTGTGACGCTGCTGTCCAAGCTGCAATTAACGATCCGCGCTTTTCTCCTTTAACCAAAAGTGAGTTTGAACAAATAGAAATAGAAATTTCAATTCTATCCAAGCCCTTTCCAATGGTATCTTACGATGATATTATTGTCGGTAAACACGGGCTGATTTTAGAGGAACCCGGGATGCGTGCTTTGCTGCTTCCTCAAGTTCCGGTTGAGCATAATATGGACAGGGACCAATTTTTGAGTGCTCTTTGTGAGAAAGCCGGAGCGTTTCGCGATTGCTGGGAGCATAAGCAATTAAGAATAAACTTATTTACAGCGGAAGTTTTTTCGGAGAGTAAACCGGAGGGTGAAAATGGAAGTAGTTAGAAAGCCGGCAGTAGCAGGAATGTTTTACCCGGCAGATCGAAACGAATTGGAAAGGTTGGTAAAAATGCTGTTAGACCAAAATATTCCAAATGAGCAGTTTGATCATATTTCCGGAATTGTTTCTCCTCATGCGGGTTATATTTATTCGGGCGGGACGGCTGCTTTTGCATATAATACCGTGAAAGAGAAGAATTATGAAACCGTTGTAGTAATTTCTCCAAGTCACAGAGAGTATTTCCCAGGGATATCAATATACGACGGCGATGCTTATTCTACTCCACTTGGCATTGTGGAGATAGAGAAAGGTATGAGGGAAGCACTAACGAATAATAGTAAAATAATTTTTACGGGTATTCAAGGACATAGGGGGGAACACGCTTTGGAAGTTCAAGTCCCGTTTTTACAAGTTGTACTTGATAATTTTAAAATTCTTCCTATAACAATGGGTGACCAAAGTAAAATTTTCATAGATGAATTAGCAGAATCGCTTTCAAAAATAGTTGATGAGAAAACTTTGATTGTTGCCAGTTCCGATTTATCCCATTTTTATTCAAGGAAGCAAGCGGAAATATTGGATTCAAGAATAATAGAACGAATAAGCGATTTTGATTATCTAGGTTTACAAAACGATCTGGATAATAAAAATTCCGAAGCTTGCGGTGGCGGCGGAATTGTTGCTATGATGAAAGCTTTAGATCTTAAGAATATTAATCATGCTAAAGTTCTTGCTCATACCGATTCGGGTGATGTAAGCGGAGATACTTCGGAAGTAGTAGGATATTTATCGGCGGTGGTTTATAAATAATGCTATTGTACAATATATAGTTCAAATGTTTAGTGGTTTGGAGAATTAAAAGATAAATAAAGAACGTTAATTGTAATTGTAAATGGAAGGGAAAACCGTAAATGTAAAAGGTCAAACGTGAAAACCTGCGAAAATTTAGAGAAGTAAATTACTATAAATTGCTTTTAACTTTAAGTATTTAAGATATTCCAAAAACTGTTTCACAAAGTTTCACAAAGAGACACAAAGTCGCACAAAGGAAAACACTTGTAGTTTGTAATAATTTAACTTTAGTTCTAATTTCCCCATTATTTTTAAAAAGTTACTAAATGTATTTATAGTATTCCTCTTGTAATTTTAAAATCTTTCCCGTAAAATGTATTTTAAGTAAATCTTTTTTACAAGAAGCCTTTGATAAAGCTTTGAAAAAAGGGGGGCGAAGCTAAATATTCAAAAACTATTTCCAAAATTTTTTATAAGTTTAGTGAAGCCTCATACTCAATAAACAAACGTTCTGATAAAATTAGTATTTCATTTCAAGATAAACTGATAGGTAGATGAAGTCTTCAAAACCAATTCTAATTTTAATTTTTTTATTATTCATTTCATCCTGTACTAACCGGCAAAAAAAGAATCAGCCGGTAAATAGAGATCTCAATCAAATTCTTAAACGTGGAAGAATAACAGCTATTACGGGATACAATGCCTATAGCTATTTCATTTATAAAGGCAGAGCAATGGGCTATGATTACGATTTGCTAAAGCAACTGGCTGAACATCTTCATGTAAAATTACAAATAATTGTAGAACGCGATATTCGCAAAATGTTTAATATGCTTAATAACGGGACGGGGGATTTGATAGCTTTCAATCTTACGGTAACTAAGGAAAGGGCAAAACATGTTGCCTTTACGCGGGCTAACCACGAAACCAGGCAGGTCTTGGTCCAAAGAAAACCGAAAAATTGGCGCAGGATGAAACTGCATAACATTGAGAATAAGCTTGTAAGGTCAACATTGGACTTGGAGGGCAAAACAATTTATGTCGAAAGCGGGTCTTCGTATATATCCAGATTAAAGCATTTGTCCGATGAGATTGGCGGTGATATTAATATTGTTGAAGCGGACCCTAATGCAACAACAGAAGATTTAATTAAGATGGTTGCTTATGGTAAAATTAATTACACGGTTGCCGACGAGAATGTTGCTAAGCTTAATCAATCATTTTATACAAACATAGATATTAAAACACCAATCTCTTTTCCTCAAAAAATTGCGTGGGCAGTTAGAAAAACTTCTCCGGAACTTCTGAAAACAATAAATCATTGGCTCGACAGTATTAAAACCACATCAGAGTATTATGTGGTTTATAAGAAATACTTCAACGATAGAAGATTGATTAGATCCCGTATTAACAGTAAATTTTATTCTTATACCGGCGGTAAGATTTCGCAATATGACGATGTTATTAAAAGGTATGCAGAAAAATTGGGATGGGATTGGAGACTGCTTGCGTCTTTAATTTATCAAGAATCTGAATTTAATTCTAATGCGAAGTCTTGGACTGGAGCAGTTGGTTTAATGCAATTGCTTCCGGTAACGGCGAAATATTATGGTGCGGTTAATCCGCTGGAACCTTATCAAAGTTTGGAGGCAGGTTACAAATACATTAAATGGCTCAACAAGTATTGGTCCAAATTTATTTCAGATAAAAAAGAGCGCATTAAATTTATACTTGCTTCTTATAACATAGGATTTGGACACATTCAGGATGCAAGAAGATTAGCGAAAAAATACGGAGCTAATCCTAATATTTGGGATAATAATGTAGAAAACTATTTACTAAAGAAATCAGATCCCAAATACTACAACGATCCGCTGGTTAAAAACGGTTACTGCAGTGGAATTGAAACAGTAGAATACATAAAAGAAATTTACAATCGATATTCACATTATAAACAGTTTATCCCTTAGTATCATTTGGATAGATTAAATTTATTCTTTAATTTTTACTCTTACTCCTCACTCATTTCGCTTTCACTAACCAACTCAAAATAACAACAGAACAAATTTACAGTCAGAATATATTTTTTCTTGGTAACTTTAAATTTATGCTTAATCTTATATTGTAAGGAGAACATTATGAAAAAAATAATTGGAATAAGAAAAGAAACGAAATATGCGTCTGAACGAAGAGTGGCAATTACACCCGAACATGCAAAAAAAATAGTTAATGAACATAATATTGAAATTCTTGTGCAGCCTTCCCAACAAAGAATTTTTCATGATTCGGAATATGTTGAAGCGGGAGCAAAATTAACGGATGATTTATCCGGTTGTGATTTTATATTTGGTGTAAAAGAAGTGCCTATTGAAGATATGATTGAGAATAAACCTTATTTATTTTTCTCTCACACAATTAAAGCACAAGCCTATAATATGCCTTTATTAAAAGCAATATTAGAAAAGAAAATTACATTGTTCGACTATGAATTAGTAAAAAACGAAAAAGGACAGCGACTAATTTTCTTCGGTCGATTCGCCGGTTATGCAGGAACAATAGATTCATTGTGGCTACTTGGACAGAAATATTTATCAGAAGGAATAGAAACACCGTTTACAAAAATAAAACAAGCCATTGATTATAATAGTCTTGAAGAAGCAAAAGAAGCAGTGAAATTAGTTGGTGAAGAAATAAAACGTAACGGATTGCCTGAAGAAATTACTCCAATTATTACCGGGTTTACCGGATACGGCAATGTATCAAAAGGAGCTCAAAGTATTTACGATCTTTTGCCTATAGAAGAATTAAAAGCAAGCGAATTAGACGATTTCGTTAAAGCCGGAAATTTTTCACCTAATGCGGTTTATAAAATTGAATTTAAAGAGGTTGATATGTACGAGCATACGGTAGGTTCAGATGATTTCGATTTCAATTATTTTGTTAACCATCCCACAGAATATAAAAGCATATTTAAACAATATTTACCCAATCTTACAATGTTGATAAACGGTATTTATTGGGCTCCTGAATTTGAAAGACACGTAACGAAGCAAAGCATGAAAGAGATTTACAGCCAAGATCAAAGTCTGAAATTAAAAGTTATTGGTGATATAACTTGTGATATCGGCGGTTCGATTGAAATGACGGTAAAAGCCACAAAATCAAGCAAACCTTGTTATGTTTATGAACCTTTAACCGGTAAAATAATTGACGGTTGGGAAGGCAATGGTCCTGTAATTTTAGCCGTGGATATTCTTCCCGCCGAATTACCGCGGGAGTCTTCAAAATCTTTTGGTGATGAACTTTTCCCGTTTATTCCTGCTTTAGCAAATGCAGATTACTCAAAACCTTTTGAAGAATTAAATTTGCCTAAAGAATTTAAACATGCAATTATTGCACACAAAGGTAGACTGACTGAAGATTTTAATTATCTGGAAGAGCATTTACCAGATTAAAATTAACTGTTAGAAAAATTATTTATTTTAAAGATGCTATTTTTCAAGATAGCATCTTTTCATAATTATTTTCTTTTTTCTAACCTCTCCGTAATGAAATATTTAACTAAATTTGTTTTTGTTTTGGATTTCCTTCTTTTTATGAACTAAATATTTTAAAAAATTAGAAGCAAACTTTATTAAGAAATTTTCGATTGTAAATTAGAAATAATTTTCTATTTGGAAAAATTCTGTATATGTTAACGGATTAAATTATCGGATTATAAGGAAATAACAATGAAACATGTACTCATTTTGGGAGCTGGACAGAGCACACCATATCTAATTTCTTATATGCTTGAAAATGCACAGAAATATGATTGGTTTGTTACCCTTGGTGATCTTGACTACTCTTTAGCTAGTAAAAGAATTAACAATCATCCTCGTGGAACTGCAATAAAATTTGATATTAATGATGCTGATATTAGAAGAGAATTTATAAAGAAAAGTGATATCGTTATTAATTTGCTTTCTCCAACTTTTCAGTTTTTAATAGCGCTTGACTGCTTAAATTTTAGGAAACATTGTATATCGGTTTCCTATGAAAATGTGCGCGTTAAAGATTTACACAGAGATGCAAAAAAAGCCGGAATACTGATATTAAATGAAATGGGTTTAGATCCTGGAATTGATCACATGATGGCTATGTCAATTATTCATAAGATAAAAAATCAAGGTGGAGAAGTTCAAAGCTTTATTTCTTACGGAAGTGGAATCCCGGCGCCGGAAGTTAAATCCAATCCGATGAACTACTGCATAACTTGGAATCCTAGAAATGTTGTCATGGCAGGCGAAAGCGGTTCACTGTATAAAGAAAACGGAAAAATAAAAGTACTTTCCCGCAATCAGGTTTTTAGAAGAACCTGGAACGTAGATATTGAAGGAATAGGAACCTTAGAAGCATATCCAAACAGAGATTCATTAGTTTACCTTGATATATTTGACTTACAAAGGGTTGATACGATGATTCGCGGCACTCTAAGATATCCGGGATGGAGCGAAACCTGGCATCAAATAGTACGAATGGGAATGCCTAATGAAAATTTACTTATTCCGGATTTGTGCGAAAGAACTTACGCAGAATTTACCGAGATGTTCTTACCACTGAATGTTTCAGGCGATAAACTTGAAAAGCGAGTTGCTAATTATTTAAATATCAGTCCTACAGGCAAAATAATTGATAATCTTAGGTGGATGGGATTATTTTCCGATGAGAAAATAGACGGCAATGCAACTACTGCTGCTAAAGTTTTGGAAAAAATACTAATTGAAAAAATGCCTTTACCGCCGGGAGCGCGGGACATGGTTATTCTTCAGCATGAAATAGAAGCAGTTTATCCCAACGAAAATAACCGTAAGGAAGATATAAAAGCTACATTTATTGAATATGGGGAACCGGACGGGTTTACTGCAATTGCAAAAACTGTAGGAGCGCCTGCTGCGATAGCTGCTAAATTAATCTTAACCGGTAACCTGGATGTTTCAGGATGTAGAATCCCAACGCATCCGGCTATTTATAATAAAGTGTTAAAAGAATTAAAGGGACTTGGTTTTGGATTTATCGAAAAAGTGGCTGTCTTGGATTAAAGAATAATCGACCTTTTAAATTTCTTTTTTAATCTCTTATGGTAAATAATGAGAGATAATTATAAAACGAAAGATGTGCATGTTGTTGCTCTCGTTCAGTAATTTACCAAAAAATGTTAAAAGAAACTAAGAATAACAAAATTTTTCTCCCTTCAATAAACTGAAGTTGTAATTCTTAGCACTAAAAATATAACAATATTTATTTATAAATGTAAAATAATGTTTTGAAAAAATATAAAAATATAATTTGGGATTGGAATGGAACTCTTTTTGACGATATTGAACTCTGCAAAAATATCATCAATAATGTATTGAAAAAAAGGAATATGCCAATTCTAACTACTGAATCATACCGTGAAATTTTTACAATTCCTGTTGAAGAATATTATAAAAAAGCCGGTTTTGATTTTAGTAAAGAACCGTTTGAAAAAGTCGGTAAGGAATGGATGGAGGAATATGAGCAGAGAAAGTACGAAGCCGATCTTTCTCATGGAGCTTTTGAAACTGTAGTTGCATTACATGCTCAGGGAATTTCACAATCAATCCTTTCTGCGTATAAGCAAAACACTCTTAATGAAATAACCGCTAAATTCGGATTAACTCAATACATGTCAAATATTGTCGGACTCGATCATATTTATGCTACCGGTAAGGTTGACCTTGGTAAAGAACTTATGCTGAAACTGGAAGGAGGGAAAAAGGATTCCCTTTTAATTGGCGATACATTGCACGATTGTGAAGTTGCAAAAGAAATTGGTGCCGAAAGTGTTTTAATCTCATCCGGTCACCAGAGCAAAGAACGTTTGCAGCAGTGCGGAGTTAAAGTATTTGATAATTTTGATGTGCTTAAAGAATATTTGCTAAATTAGAAAGTCATTCCCCTTAGAAATCATCATATAATTTATTATTTTATTAACCTAAGATTTAAAGAAGATTATTTTTTTTGCGAAAAAGATTAAGTAAATAGGCAGAAGGGAGAAACCTTAGCAATTAAGGATTTGCCGTTTCACTAGAAATCTTTCTTATATAAATATCTATAATTAAACTATTTATACTTTTATTTTTTTTGTATTGATAAGCGTCACTTTATATCTGCTTTAAGTTTTCGATAATGAAATGAATATAAAGGAGTTTTTTATCAATAATAGTTACAAAGTGAAAAGGCTAATCTTTTTAATATTTTTAATAAGCACATCTGCTGCTGCACAAAAATTAAATTTTAAAAGATTTACGGCTCAAGACGGACTAAGCATTTCTCAAATTACCTCAATACTTCAGAATAAAGATGGATATTTGTTTATTGGAACAGGTGGTGGTCTTAACATATTTGACGGTAATAAATTTAAGGTCTATAATACCAGCAATGGTTTAGTTGATAATAATGTAAATAATTTAGTTTCCGATGATAATAATAATATCTGGATTGGAACAGATAAAGGGCTGAGTAAATTTGACGGTTATTCTTTCGTAAACTATACAAGAGAGGATGGCCTACCTGGTAATACAATATGGAGTCTTTTTTATACTAATGACGGAAAGATTTTAATTGGAACAAATAATGGATTCTGTATTTATGATAATGGAAATTTCATAACTTTTACTGATTCGATTTTTGAGAATCACAAAGCTGTCTGGTCAATCTATAAAGATTCAAAAGGGTTACTTTGGCTTGGAGTAGAAGGAGGTATAATAAATTATGACGGGAACCAATTTTGGCTAAATAAATGGAATAATAGCATTCGCAATAAAGCAGTTTTTACTTTTTGTGAATCCCATGAAGGAAGTCTTTGGATAGGTACGGAAGATAATGTTTATACTCTAAAGGATGAAAAGTTGACAAATATAAATAGAAAATGGAATGTCAATTTGAAAGGTAATTGGACAATTAAGGAAGATTCGGACAGAAATATATGGATCGGTTCAGATGGGAAATTATCAAAAATTTCCAAATCAAAAATAAATACGTACAATAAAAATAACGGATTCAGTGAATATCAAGTTTGGGCAATATGTCAGGATAACGAAAAAAATATGTGGTTCGGAACTGATGGTGATCTATTTATGCTCACGGATGAAAATTATAAAATGTATGATAAATTGGATGGAAAAAATATAAATGCTTGGTCAATTAAGCAAAATAAAAATGACGACATTTGGATTTTAGCGGAAAAATTTAAGGTTCTCAAATTTCACAACAATAAATTAACATACGTTAACATTCCCGGGTTGAAAAATATCTCCGGTTTAACTTATATACTAGTTGATAGAAAAAATAACTTATGGTTCGGCGCCGATAATTTTTTACTGAAATATGATTACAGAACACTTAATAAAATAAAATTAAAGACAGATTATTATGGTGATGGAGTTCAATGTTTGCTTGAAGATTCAAACGGAAAAATTTGGTTTGGTACTGTTTATAGCGGCGTATTTAATTTAGAAGATAACAAACTTAATCCGGTGGATAAATCGATAGGTTTAAATAGTTTGAATGTGTTTTACTTGTTTCGAGATTCCAAAGGAAATTTATGGGCGGGAACAGGAAATGGAATAAATAAATATGAAAATGATAAATGGATTACTCCGGAAAATCTCAAAAAGTTAAACAGGTATTCAATAATTAACATTAATGAAGACTTGCAAGGTAATCTTTGGTTTGGAACCTATGAAATTGGCGTTGTTAAATATTCACCTAAAAGTAATTTGTTTGATACGTTAAGTACAAAAGACGGTTTAAATGATAATTCGGTTTTAGCTATTTCGTTTGACGGAAACGGGGGAATGTGGATAGGAACAAATAAAGGATTAAATAAATTTGATCTTCGCACTTATAACCAAACCGGGAAAAAAATAATTATCCCTTTCAATAGATATGATGGATTCGCGGGAACTGAATTAATTCAGAATGCCGCATTAAAAGACAAAGATGGAAATATGTGGTTCGGAACGGTAAAGGGTTTATTGAAATTTGATCCCTTGAAGTTAAAATTAACTTCAACTCCGCCGTTAGTTCACATAACAGGTTTAAGTGTTTTCTCTCCAAACTTCGAAGAATTAAAATTGGATCGTAAGACATTATTAAAATTTTCAAAGGACGAAGCATTACACTTTGACTATGACTATAATAATATCAGCATTGATTTTATTGGAATAAATCTGTCAAATCCATATAATGCTAAGTATTCATACCGGTTTAATAAAGGTATGTGGTCTAAGCCGACAAAATCTTCTAAAATCACATTTCACGATTTATCTTCAGGAAAATATGAATTTGAAGTTAGAGCCGAAAACAAGTATAATGTTTGGAGTACAAAAACAGCAAAAGTAAATTTTAATATTGCAACGCCATTTTGGAAAACAATTTGGTTCTATGTGCTGTTAGGATTTTTAGTTATGTATCTTACTTATCTATTCTTTACAATTCGGATAAATCATATAAAAAAAATGAATAGAGACTTGGAAGAAAGAATTTCAGAAAGATTAAAATTCGAAGAGAAATTAAAACTGAATAAGTTAGAGCTCCAAAAAGCGAAGACTAAAGCCGAAAAATCAGACAAACTCAAATCTGAATTCCTTGCACAAATGTCGCATGAAATTAGGACGCCGATAAATTCAATTCTAAGTTTTTCAAATTTAATTCAAGATGAATTAAAAGATAAATTGGACAGTGAACTTAAAGAAGGGTTCGAGATTGTTAATAGTGGAAGCAGAAGATTAATTAGAACTATCGATTCTATTTTAAATATGTCAAGAATACAAACAGGAAATATTGATCTTACACCGGATCGAATAAAGATTTGTGAAATATTAGATGACTTAAAACAAGAATTTTTAGAAATTGCTAAATCAAAAAGTATTGACTTTAAAACTAATTATAAAATTACTGACTGTTATGTTTATGCCGATAACTATACGGTTACACAATTATTTGCAAATTTAATTGATAATGCCGTTAAATATACTAATAATGGTAAAATTGAAATAACGATTTACGAATTGGACGACAAGATATGTGTTGATATTAAAGATACCGGAATTGGCATGTCGAAAGATTTCATTAATAATTTGTTCAAACCATTTACTCAAGAAGACGGCGGCTATACAAGAAAGTTCGAAGGGAACGGTTTAAGTTTAGCATTAGTTAAAAATTATTGCGAGCTTAATAATGCCGAAATTAATGTAAAATCTGAAAAGGGTAAAGGTTCCATTTTTACTGTTACTTTTAGCAATGAAATTAAAAAAATCAATATGTGATTGTTAATTTTCCCCAAAAGTTATTCTTCTTTTAGTTTATCCTTAAAGATTTTTTCGAACTTTTCTAATTTCGGAGTAATAACAAAACTGCAATATGGCTGTCTTTTATTCTCTTTATAATAATTTTGATGATAATTCTCAGCTTTATAAAAATTTGTAAAGGGAGTAATTTCGGTTACAATAGGATCCGGGAATATTTTTTCTTTGGTTAACTCGTTTTTATATTTTTCTGCTAATGTTTCTTGTTCCTTATTATGATAAAAAATAACAGATCTGTATTGAGTCCCAACATCAGCTCCCTGCCTATTCAAAGTTGTAGGATCATGAACCGACCAAAACACCTCCAGTAAATCTTTGTAACTTATTATACTTGGATCGTAAGATATTTGGCATGCTTCTGCATGACCTGTTCTTCCGGTTGTGACTTCATGATAAGTCGGGTTTTCAACAGTTCCGCCGGCATAGCCTGAGACGACGGATTTAACACCTTTTAATCGCTGAAATATTGCTTCGGTGCACCAAAAACATCCCGTACCAAATGTTGCTGTTTCCAGTTTATTTTCCTTTGTCAAAGTTTTTTTCTCCGGTTTGTGGTTTTTGCTTTCCGATTTTTGTCCGTAACTAACTGTTAGTAAAAATAGTGAAAATATTGCTATATAAAACTTAACAGATTTTATTCTAATATAATTTTTCAATTTGGAACCTATCTTAAGATAATTATTAGATTGACTTTCTGACCTATAATATCGTTTCAACAATTGGATTGTGAATTCGTTCCAATAAATATAGTGAAATATTTTTCCTAAAATTCAGTATTACATTTGCTAAATTGAATTTAAGAGTTTAGATAGCGGAAATATGTAAGTCAATGCAAAACTTTCAACACCTAGATTTGGAAGTCTTAATCCTCCGTTTGATACATGGTTAAAACTAATTCCTAAGCGGCTTTCATTATTAAAAAGATAAGTTAGCTCCAGTTGAGACCTGAATTCCAGAGCAAGACTTAAATCCTTACTATTACCTTGGGAATAAAATCCGGGAGCGAAACTAGGTGTAAAAATAATATGATTTGTTATGTAAAAGTCATGTAAAAATCCCCAATAGACAAGAGAAGCTCCATCCGAGTTAAACATTACTCCACCAAACGGATTAATAACATTATTCCTTTTTGCCGAACGAAGTTCAACTCGCCACTCGGAAGTTGTAAATTCATTGTCGTGCAAAACATTAAATCTACCGACTGAAACAGCTATTGACTGGGAGTTTTGTCCCGAAACTAAATTTGTAACAACTAGTAATAAAACAAAGAATAAAGTTTTTTTTAGCATGTTACTTTTATAAGAGTTAATAATTGGTTTAATTAATAAGTTCTTCGGGAGACAGTAATTTTAGTCTCATAAATTTTTCAATATCAATCATAACCTTATAATATTTACAATCTGCTTTAGCCTTTGTAAACCTAAGGTGGTAAAAAATATGATTGTTCTCACTGACATTAGGTAGTTCAATAATGTCAAGTTTATAACCGAGAGCTGTATACTTTTTTATTAATTCTTTATAAAGAATTACTATTCTAGCTTTTGCTTGTTCAAACTTGATCCTTTTCATTGCTCCCCCCAGAGTTTATTGTTGAACACAATTTAAGAAAAGTAAAGCTGTTAAACTGTATTGAACTTTACATTTTATAAATATGAAAAGAAAAATTCCGAGAGTTGTAAAATCTTTTTATAGAACTTGAGTTTTTTATAAAAATCAAGTAAAGTTAATTGCTTTACATTTGTATATTATTAAATTTAACATATTGATTTAACTTTTGTCAGTTTTTTTTAGAATTATTTACTGAAACTCAAACAATTTTTAGAGAGTCGAGTATTAATATGCAATTTATTAGACGAATAGACGCTTTTATTGTTCTACTGTTTGTAATCTTTTTTCTAAACTATCTTTCTCTTAATTCTCATGAAAATCATAAAGATTTGACGAGTGAGGGTAAAAAAATATATTCTACTGTTACTATAGATTACTATTCTCATTCGAATAGAATAAATAAAAAAGAAATTGAGAAATTATATAAAATTCAAAAAAAGTTATTGAAGAAGATTTCTAAATTCTTGGGAAAAAAATACTCGGGAAGTAAGATTGAGTATCATTTATACCCCAGCTTTGAAGCGAAAGGTTTAATAACAGGTAAGACTTTCCTTTCCAATTTAATTTATAAATCAAACTCTGTTCATACTGTAATGAACAATTGGATAAACGGAAACGATAACTCCGATTTAGCTCAGATTTTGCTTAATAATTCAATTGGAAAACCAAAATTTAAATTCCTTGAGCGAGGAATTGCAATTAAATTTTCTGATAATTGGAGAGGGGAAGGATATAAATATTGGGCAAGCAAGTTTTCACTTGCCTCGGCGGTTCCCCCGCTTGCTGAACTTTTAGATAATCAAAAGATCAAATTTGAATCCAGATTTATCACGGAATCACTGGGAGGTGCTTTTACCGATTATTTAATAAATAAATATGGAAGTAAAAAATTCATTGAAAATTATAAAGTTTGGAATCCGAATACTGATGAAATAAATAGTTTAGAGCATGGTTGGCATTTATATCTTAAGCAGTTATCAAAAAAATATAAGAACAAAATTAAAAATGATAGGAAATCATTCCCGGTAAAACTTCCAAAATTTCTAAAAGGTTTTTGCTTTGCTCATGTTGGTTACAATATCTATAACGGTTATTTATCTAAAAAAGCTACCGATGCTTTAAGTAGACTTAAAAGTATTAGTGTAAATACAATATCAATTACTCCGTTTACTTCAATGAGAGATATTGAAAAACCGCAGCCTCTGGAATTTTGGCAGAGCGCTCGTACTGAAAACGATGAAAGCGTAATTCACGTAAATCATTTTGCTAAACAATTTGGAATGGTAACTCTTCTCAAGCCTCATATTTGGGTTCATCATAGCTGGCCAGGTGAAATTGAGATGCAAAGCCCAAAGGACTGGAATTTGTTTTTTGAAAATTATTACAAATGGATAAGACATTTTGCAATTTTAGCAGAAATGTACAAAATTCCCATCCTTTCAATCGGAAACGAGCTTTCAATAACAACAAAAAATTTTCCGGCTAAATGGACGGAAATGATTCATAAAATAAGAAAAATATATTCCGGCAAAATTACTTATGGAGCAAATTGGGGAGATGAATTTGAAAACTTGGAGTTTTGGAATAAATTCGATTTTATCGGACTCAGTGAATACTATCCTATTTCAAGAAAGAGTAATCCAAAGGAAAATGAGCTTTATAACGATGCAAAAAAAGTTTTTGCCAATATTAAAAAGGTTCACGATAAATTTAAGAAGCCAATCATATTTACTGAAATAGGTTTCCGCATGTCCGGAGCGCCTTGGAAAACTTTTTACGAAGGGAAAGAAAAATTTGACTTTGTTCCGCAAAATCAAGCTAAAGTTTTCAATGCTGTTTTAAGAGCGATTAATAACGAAAAGTGGATAAAAGGAATTTATATCTGGAAATGGCCAAGTTATTTGGGCTATGCTTTAAAAGAACATAGTGAAATATATACGCCCGTATATAGACCGGCGGAAAAAGTTATTAAAAAGTGGTTTGAAAAATTATGAACTATTCCGTTTGCTTACCGAATACATATACCAATCCATAACTCATTGCTTCGGATGGACAAATTAAATGTTGTCCGTTTTCGAATGTTCTAAAATAAAAATTTAAATGTTCATATTCCCTTTCTTTAAGTCTTTCAACAAATTCCGAAATAGGTTTTTGATATTTTTTAATTGATTCATTTTCTCCGACTGTTATATAAAGATTCCCGTTTAATTCTCCTCCGTTTTCGTAAAGCAAATCCTCCAAGCTCAGTAAATCTTTAATATTTTTATAAATAAACGGACTTCCAATAATATATCTGTTAAATAGTTCGGGCTCTTTCAGCATTGAATAAAGTGTGAATAACCCTCCGAGTGAATAACCGTTTAAAGTTCTGTCTGTAGAATCGGTTCTGTAAGTAGAATCGATAAAAGGTATTAATTCTTTTTTAATGAATTGTAAATATTTATATGCACCGCCGGAAATTTCTCTGCCCGGAAATTTGGTGGGTGTATAATCCCGATTTCTAAAGTTCAATTCATTATCGCTCATCATTGTGCCGTAACCAATTCCCACCGTAATAATATCCGGGACAAACTTTCCATACTGCAGATAGCGGACTATACTCGTTGCCATATTAAAAGCAATATCACCATCTAATAAATATAAGACAGGATAGCGTTTTTTTGTTTCGGAATAGTGTTTTGGCAATCTGACATATATGTAAAATGTATCATCTACATTTTTAGAAATTATATATTTAAGTTCCGTATGCTTTGTAATAACTTTCGTATACGGTGGAAATTTTGATTTCATCTCCTGTGCACTTATAAGTTTGCTGGAAATTGACATTGCGAGTAGGAAAAGCAATAGAAGTCGAATTGATCTTTTCATTAAAGCCCTCTAAATATTTAGAAAGAATAATTTACTTTAGATTTCTAATTATAAAAATAAATTAAGAAGGATCAATATATAAAGCAATTCACTTAGATTTACCACTGTAATTTTATTAACTTTGGTTTTTATTTATTAAAAGGGAAATATGAAAAAACTTAAATTACTTTCATGGAATGTAAACGGCATTAGAGCGGTTGCAAAGAAGGGTTTTCATGAATGGCTGAAACAAGCAAATCCTGACATTCTTTGTATTCAGGAAACGAAAGCTTGGAAAGAGCAGCTTGATGAATCTTTAACAAACATAGATAGTTATCATGCTTATTTTGCCGAGGCTTATAAAAAAGGATATAGCGGAGTAGCTATTTATACAAAACAAAAACCGTTAAGTATTAAAAAAGGTATTGGCATTGAGGAGTTTGATCGGGAAGGAAGAATCTTAATTGCTGAATACCCTGAATTCACTTTGTTTAATATTTATTATCCAAACGGTAAAGCACGAGAAGAAAGGTTAAAATATAAAATGGATTTTTACGAGGCTTTCCAAAAATATGTAGTAAAGTTGAAAAAGCAAGGCAAGAAAATAATAATTTGCGGGGATGTGAATACTGCTCATAAAGAAATTGATTTGGCGAGACCAAAACCTAATTCAAAAGTTTCCGGCTTTCTCCCTGAAGAACGAGCTTGGATTGATAGATTTTTAGCTGCAGGGTTTATAGATACATTAAGAATGTTTAATACCAACGCGGAGGTTTATACTTGGTGGGATATGATGACTAGAGCGCGTGATAGAAATGTTGGATGGAGAATCGACTATTTTTTTATTAGCGAAAATTTAAGGGAAAATATCACCAACGCCTTTACTTTACCAGACGTAATGGGATCGGATCATTGTCCCGTTGGAATAGAAGTGAAAGTTTAGGTTACAATTTATTTACTTCTTTCTTTCTCTTGCTAAGTATTCTTCGGTCAGTTCCCTAATTTGTGTCCCAATTTGGATGAATAGTATTTTATGATTAACTAAAATTATAAATTTTTTCTCATTATTTTATTTTAAGCTTGCATAATTTATTTACATTATGTAATATATTTAATTGTAAATAATATTATTGTTTGAAAAACTTTTCAATGACTTCTCATAATCGCCATAATTATCATATACACATCACCTAAAAAGAAGAGGATAAAATGAGTAACATGAAACTTGCAATTTTCGGTGGGATAATTATATTTGTAGCTCTGAGTTTAATCTATCTTGTATCACAAAAACATACAGAGGTTCCATCAAAAGATTCAGATTATGCAGAGTTTATCAGCGCCTACACTTCCGGAGTTATTTCGAGGGAATCATCTATTAAAATACGACTGGTACAAGCAGTCGATAATGGTGAACACAAAGAAATTCCGTCTTCATTAGATTATTTAGAATTTGAACCTAAAATTAATGGTGAACTTTATTGGTTAGATAAGCAGACAATTGAATTTACACCAAAGGAAAAGCTTATGCCAAATACAATGTATGTAGCAAAGCTTAATATCAGTAAAGTTGTTAAGTCTAAAAAGAAAGAAAAGCCGTTCATATTCGAATTTAAGACCATCAAACGTCAATTCGATGTAAATGTAATCGGTCTAAAATCTTTGTCAAGTAAAAACACTCAATATCAGAAACTTGTAGGAACAATTGAGACTTCTGATTTTGAGGATATTGGTGATATAAAGAAAATACTAACTGCAAAGTTTGAGGGAAAGGACTTGCCAATTGAATGGCAACCTGGTCAAAGCAGAAAAGTTCATAGATATGTAATTGATAGTTTGAAGCGGACTAATTCTGAAAAAAACCTTGAACTATACTGGGATGGCGATCCAATAGGAATTGAAAACAAAGGACAATTAAATGTGAAAATTCCCGCTTTGGGAGAATTTAAACTCTCTGCAGCTAATATAGCTCACCAACCGCAGCAATACTTGCTATTACGTTTTACCGATCCAATTAAGCAAAATCAGAACTTACGCGGACTCGTAACCATTGACAAAGTTCCGAGCTTGCGTTTTGAAGTTTCCAACAACGAAATTAAAGTTTATCCCTCTAAACGACTTTTTGGAGATTACACAGTTCATGTTTTTCGTGGAATTAAAAATTCAATGAACTATAAAATGAAATCGGATTATACACGTAAAGTAGCTTTTGAAAATCTGAAACCTGCTGTACGACTTGTTGGGAAAGGAGTGATTATTCCAAATAATAAAAATGGTTTTATCCTTCCTTTCGAAGCTGTTAATCTTTCTGCTGTTGATGTGATTGTTACTAAGATTTTTGAAAACAACATGTCGCAATTCCTTCAAGTAAATAATATTGGAGGTTCTGCACAGTTAAGGAGAATAGGAAAACCTATCTTGAGAAAAATTGTAAAGTTAGATCAAAGCGGTATTGAATCACTTCATAAATGGAACCGGTTTTCTTTAGATCTAAATGAAATTATTCAAAAAGATCCCGGTGCGGTGTATAGAGTCAAAATCGGATTCAGAAAAAAATACTCACTTTATTTTTGCGAAAATAACATTACCGACAACTCAAAGGAAAAGTTAACTGAAGTGCTGCCCGAAGGTGTGGAAAGTGAGTCTAGTTATTGGAATTATTATGATGAGTATTATAATGAAAATTACAATTGGAGGCACCGTGATGATCCGTGTTACAAAGCATATTATGGAAATAGAAGATCGGTGTCGAAAAATATTTTTTCTTCTAATATTGGTATTATAGCAAAACGAGGCAATGATGGTTCATTATTATTGGTAACAACAAATATAAAAACAACACAACCGATTGGGAATGTTAATTTACATTTAATGGATTATCAAAAGCAGGAGATTGCAAAGATAGTAACAAATAGTGATGGTTTAGCAGAAACAAAATTAAATACTAAACCGTTTATGGTTTTTGCGGAAAAAGGAAATGAGAAGGGGTATCTAAGATTAGATGACGGATCCTCACTGTCTATAAGCAGATTTGATGTTTCCGGAAGCGGTATTAAAAAAGGAATTAAAGGATTTACATATGGAGATAGGGGCGTTTGGCGTCCGGGAGATTCCCTTTTTGTTACTTTTATTTTAGAGGATTTGAACAATAATGTACCGCAGAACTTACCAATTATTTTTGAATTAACCAATCCCAAAAATCAATTAGCACAAAGGTTTGTAAAAAAAAGAACCCAAACTGATTTTTATACTTTTAAATTTAAAACTGATCTTAATGCCCCTACGGGAGATTGGAATGCAAAAATAACTCTCGGAGGCGTAAAGTTTTATAAATCCTTAAAAATTGAGACTGTTAAACCTAATCGGTTAAAAATTAAATTCGATTTGAAAGAACCATATTTGTCTGCGAAAGACAATCCTACTGTAAAAATGAAAATAATGTGGCTTCATGGAGCAATCGGGAAAAACTTAAAAGCTAAAGTTGATGTTTCTTTAGCCAGAACTAGAACAACTTTTAAAACTTACAGTGACTATGCTTTTGACGATCCGGTTATAAAATTTAATCCTAAACCTCAGACAATTTTTGAAGGAAAAGTTGATTCAAAAGGTGAAACAACGTTTAAGGCAAAATTTAATTTAAGTACAGAAGCGCCGGGCAAACTTAAGACTACTTTTTTTACTAAAGCGTTTGAACCCGGAGGTGATTTTAGTATTGATAGATTTATTACAGACTACTATCCGTTTGATACTTACGTAGGAATTAAACTTCCTAAAGGAGACAGATCCAGAGGCATGCTTCTAACCGATAAAGATCATAAAGTGGATATTGTTACTTTAAATTTAAAAGGGAAACCTGTTTCAAAGAAAAAGATAGAAGTTAAACTTTATAAAATATCTTGGAAATGGTGGTGGGATCAATCTGAAGATTATCAAAGCAACTATTCTAGTAATTATTACGAGTCCACTTTAGCTGCCGATACAATCTCGACAATTGATGGGAAGGGAGAATGGAAAATAAAAGTTAAATATCCAAATTGGGGTAGATTTTTAGTAACCGCAAAAGATTTGGAAGGAGGGCACCGCACCGGGAAAATTGTTTATATCGATTGGCCCGGCTGGGCAGGACGAGCTCAGAAAGCTCAACCCGGTGGTTCTGCTATGCTATCTTTTTCATCTGATAAGAAAAAATATTTTGTTGGCAATGATGTTGAACTGATGATTCCGAGCAGCGATAACGGAAGAGCTTTGGTAAGTATTGAATCCGGTACAAAAATAATTGATTCCTACTGGGTTGAAATGAAAAACGGCATAAATAAAGTTAAATTCAAAGCAACTCAAGAAATGACACCAAATGTTTATGCTAATATAACATTGCTGCAGCCGTATGCACAATCAGAAAATGATCTACCGATTCGGTTGTACGGTATAATTCCAATATATGTGGAAAATCCCGAAACACATTTAACACCCGTAATTAATATGCCGAATGTTTTAAGACCTGAAAAAGACTTTGAACTGACTGTCAAAGAGAAAAATAATAGACCAATGACTTATACGATAGCAGTTGTTGATGAAGGTTTGCTGGATTTAACAAGGTTTAAAACACCAAACCCTTGGAAGTATTTCTACAGCAAAGAAGCTCTGGGTGTAAAATCGTGGGATATATACGATTTAGTTATTGGCGCGTATGGCGGTAAATTAGAACACTTGTTAGGTTTGGGTGGAGATGGTGAAGTTCGTAAACCCAAGGGAGGAACTAAACTTAACAGATTTAAACCGATGGTAAGATTTTATGGACCTTTTACAATCAATGGTGAAGAAAAACACCATAAGATAAATGTTCCGCGCTACATTGGTTCGGTAAGAACCATGGTAGTTGCCGGTTATAAGGGTTCTTTTGGATATGCGGAAAAAGCCACTCCCGTAAGAAAACCTTTAATGATTCTTGGCACTTTACCAAGAACTCTAGGACCGGGAGAAATTGTTGAGCTGCCTGTCTCTGTCTTTGTGATGGAAAAGGGAATTAGTGATGTGTCTGTTCATATAAATCCAAATAATCTATTTGAAGTTATAGGGAATAGCTCTAAATCGGTACACTTTGACAGTAAAGGGGATAAGCTGGTAAAATTCAAAATTAAGGTTAATCCTAAAGTTGGAATTGGAAAGGTTAGTATTAGTGCAAAAAGCGGATCGGAATCTGCTAAGTATGATATTGCTCTTGAAGTACGGAATCCAAATCCTTATGTAACTAATGTTAAAAGTTATTTCGTTGAATCGAAAAAGGAATGGAATATAAATATAAAACCTTTTGGAACCGAAGGTACGAACAAATGCGTTTTAGAAGTTTCGGCAATTCCGCCAATTAATTTGGAAAGTAGATTAAAGTATTTAATTCGCTATCCACACGGATGTATTGAGCAGACCACATCAAGTGTGTTTCCTCAATTATATCTCGATAAGTTAATTAAATTGGATGAACAGCAAAAAGAGCGGATCGACAACAACATAAAGAAAGGAATTGAGAGGATACAAAAATTTCAGGTTAGCAGTGGTGGACTTTCCTACTGGCCGGGTGGGCACAAAGCTAGTGAATGGGGAAGTAATTATGGCGGGCACTTTATGGCCGAAGCACATAATAAAGGATATACTTTGCCGAGCGGGTTTTTGCTAAAATGGCAAAACTATCAGAGAAATACCGCTAGGAATTGGAATAATAGAGCAAATAGATCGGACTTAATTCAAGCATACAGGCTGTACACTCTTGCATTATCAGGTTCGCCTGATCTTGGTTCAATGAATAGACTGCTTGAGAGCAAAGGATTATCGAAGACTGCGAAATACCGACTTGCTGCAGCTTATCAGCTAGCCGGTAAACCTGAAGTTGCTGCTAAATTGTTAGTCGGACTTGATTTCAATGTTAAGGATTATACTGAACTGGCTAATACTTACGGAAGCAGTTTGAGAGATCAAGCCATGATTTTGGAAACTCTGACACTTATGAATAGAAGAAATGAAGGTTTTGAATTATTAAAAGCAATTTCCAATCGTATTGTCTTAAATAAATGGTACAGCACTCAAACAAATGCATATGTATTGCTTGCTATTGGCAAGTTTATTGGAAACGATAATATGACACACGAGGTGAATTTTCAATATAATTTAAACTCCGGTGTTTTTAAACAAATTGTTTCCAACAACCCAATTGCACAGGAAGATATTCCGGTTAAATATAATACATCTAAATCAATTACTGTTAGAAACCCTAATGATTCACCAATATATGCACGAATTATTCTGGAAGGTAAACCTCTTATCGGTGATCAATCCGATACTTCCAATAAATTAAAAATGGAAGTAAAATATTTCTTACTGAACGGGAAGGATATTGATCCTGTAAAATTAGAGCAAGGAACCGATTTTATTGCTGAAGTAAAAATCACTAATCCTGGTATAATAGATAAAAATTATAAGAATATTGTCCTTACAGAAATTTTCCCATCAGGTTGGGAAATAATAAACACCCGGCTTAATAATATAGAGTCTTTCGATCGTGCTTCAAGACCGGAATATATAGATATTAGAGATGATCGAGTTAATTTTTATTTTAATTTGAATAGAAAGGAAACAAAAACTTTCCGTGTTTTACTAAATGCAAGTTACCTGGGTAAATTTTATTTACCGTCTATTTACTCACAAGCTATGTACGATAATACTATAAATGCAAGGAAGCATGGTCAATGGGTAGAAGTTGTTTTACCGGGAAAATAAAATACTTTATGAAATTACATATATCAGATATGATAAACGGTAAAATTAAAAATCCGAAGAGAAAACTGATTGCATTTCTTGGCTTTTTATTTTTAATAATAATTTTCTGGAATAGTTTACCTGCTCCTTTGTTTAATAAACCGTTCTCGTTTGTTCTGGAAGATAAAAACGGCAATCTACTGAATGCGTTAATTGCAAAGGACGGTCAATGGCGGTTCCCGGTTAAGGGTAATATCCCGGATAAGTTTAAAACTGCAATTATTCGTTTTGAAGACAAGCGATTTTATTATCATCCCGGAGTAGATTTTTTTGCATTGTTTAGAGCTGCATATCAAGACATCAAAGCAGGTAAAATTAAAAGCGGCGGAAGTACTATTACCATGCAGGTAATTCGTATTGCGCGAGAAGGTAAACCGAGAACCATTAAAGAAAAAATTATTGAAATGGTTTTGGCTTTTCGTCTTGAACTAACTTACAGTAAGCAGGAAATAATATCACTTTATTCTGCTTACTCACCTTTTGGTGGAAATGTCGTTGGGATTGAAGCTGCCTCTTGGAGATACTTTGGCAGAAAACCACAGCAGCTTTCTTGGGCAGAAGTCTGCATGCTTGCTGTGCTTCCTAATAGTCCTTCGCTAATACACCCGGGAAAGAATAGAAATTTACTAAAAAAGAAGAGGGATCGTTTACTAAATAGATTATATCTAAATCAAGATATCGATTCTCTTACTTATGCTCTTTCGATTGAAGAACCGTTACCTAAGAAACTAAAAGCGCTTCCGAACATTGCACCGCATTTAGCTTTTGAAGCTGCCCGGAATCAGGGAAAGGAAAGTAAAGATTTTAGAGTGCAGTCCACTCTGGATATTAATATTCAGAAACAGGTAAACAATGTTATAAAGGAACATTATAAAAGATTAAAATCTAATTATGTGTATAATGCGGCGGCTGTTGTGGCTAGAATAGAAACGGGAGATGTTTTAGCTTATTTAGGAAATACGCGTGATCCAAAAAATAGGAATGAGAATTGGGTAAATGTTGTTACAGCGCCAAGAAGCTCAGGCAGTATTCTTAAACCGATTTTATATGCTGCAATGTTATCGAGCGGAGAGTTATTACCCAAAACGTTAGTCCCGGATATCCCTACTCAAATCGGTGGATTTAGTCCGAAAAATTTTAATCTAAGCTACGATGGAGCTGTACCGGCAAATAGAGCTTTAGCTAGGTCGATTAACATTCCGGCTGTAAGGTTATTGAGAAGCTACAGAGTTGAACGGTTTTACAATCTACTGAAAAATGTGGGAATAGAAACACTTAATAGACTTCCGGGTGATTACGGGCTTTCTCTTATTCTAGGCGGAGCGGAAGTTAAGCTTTGGGAAATAGCAGGAGTATATGCATCCATGGCTAGAGTGCTGAAGCATTATTCAAAATATGGAACAATGTATTCAAAAAATGATTTTCATGAATTAAATTATATTAAGGATAATACGAAATTTCCTAAAAACTCAAACGGTGATTTAGAAGATTATTCATTTATAAGTAAGGCCGCACTTTGGATTACTTTCAATGCATTATTAGATGTAGAACGACCAGATAATCAATCGTATTGGCGGGAATTTAGTTCATCTCAAAAAATTGCATGGAAAACCGGAACGAGTTTCGGGTTTAGAGACGGTTGGGCAATTGGAATTAATAATGAATATGTAGTTGCTGTTTGGACGGGGAATGCGGATGGCGAAGGAAGGACCGGTTTGACGGGCATATCTAGTGCTGCACCTATTTTATTTGATATATTTAACATACTTCCATTTAGTTCGGGATGGTTCGAGCAGCCGATGGAAGAAATGACTTACATTGCTACGTGCAAAAAAAGCGGTTATAGAGCATCGGAATTGTGTGAAGAGATTGATTCGATTTGGATTCCAAATACGGGATTGAAATTCCCTGTTTGTCCTTATCATCAATTAATTCATCTGGATGAGTCCGGTAAATATCGTGTTACTTCGTCAAGTGTGTCTCCTTCTAAAATGATTCACAAATCTTGGTTTGTTCTTCCTCCGGCAATGGAATACTTTTATGAGAAAAAGAATCATAACTATAAAAAATTACCTCCATTTAGAAACGATTGCATAAATACTGCAGATAATAATAATCCTATGGATTTAGTATATCCGAGAGATATTAATAAAATTTATATTCCGGTAAACTTAGTGGGAACAACAAGCAGTACAATTTTTGAAGTTGCGCATCGCCATTCGAACAGTATTATTTATTGGTATGTGGATAACAAATATTTAGGTGAAACTCAGAACGAGAACAAGATGGCGATTAATGCTTCGAAGGGAAATCATAGATTAACGTTAGTAGATAATGATGGGAACATTTTAAAAAAAGACTTTGAAATTTTAAGTGGAAATCAATAGTATTTATATCAATCTTACTATAAAATCATCTTCAAAAGGTGAGCTATAATTTATTCCTGCTATAGTATAAGTTTTTTCTGGTATACCAATATCGGCAAGATAAAGATCGCCGGTTAATTCAGGTAATAAGCCGGTTTTGGGGAGAGCTAAAGTTAACGTTCTATCCGCTTTAATAAATTTCCCAGGAGTTTCACCGGTTGTTGAATTAACACCCGAAGGAACATCCAGAGATAAAGTTTTTGATGGTTGGCCATTTGCCCAGTTTATTATTTCCAAAGAATTTCCTCTTGGAGGAGATTTTAAACTATAACCAATTATAGCATCTATAATTAAATCGGGCTTCTCATTTGGCAAATCATTTATTCCGATTTCTAGTCCTTTGGCGGAAAGATAAATTTTATGCTGGTATGAGGAAACTTCTTTTAAATTTTCCGGATTAGTGATGCAAATTTTTACATTTGCATTCCGGTTAGCCAAATGTCTGGCGGCGCAAATTCCGCCTCCGCCGTTTCCACCGGTTCCGCAGAGTATAATTATTTTAGAATTTTTCCAATTGCTTCCTAAAATATCAATTGCAGATAAGGCTAAATTTCTACCGGCATTTTCCATCATTTGGAATAAATTAGGACCTGTATTTTCCGTGGCAATTCGGTCAACTTCAATCATCTGATCAGTAGAAACGGCAGGTACTATTAAACCGGATTTTGTTCTAAAATGGAGAATCATATTTATGAAACGATTTTGTGTAGTTTACGGATTTTGGAACACAACAGTTTGATTCGGAAATTCTTTCTCAAGCGCTTCTTTTAATAACTCTTCTATTTTTGCATAACCAAGAAATTGAGAAACCATACAGCACGCTTTAGCTGTTTCGAGAGAATTCATATAAACAAGTAATTCATTCAAGTCAGCTTTATGTTTTATTCCTTCAATTAGACCTAACTGGGATACGGGTAATCCGGTTTCTGGATCTTTTACTTCATCTAGAATATTAGATAATTTATTTTTCATTTCTTGATTCATTTCTACTCCATAATTATTTTTGAAAGTTTATCATCAGAGCATTCCAGAAAAACTTTCTAAACTATTTAAATAATTATTTAATACGTCAATACCTAAAAGAGGTTTCTCGCTAAGAGGGAATAGCTGAATTCCTTTATACTTAAAATTGTGTTTGATTTTTTTTGTTGAAAATCCGGGATAATATTTATTAATAACTAAATTGCCAATATTTAGATCAAAATCGTGCAGTTTGTTAACAATTAATTCGGATTCGGAAAATGATAACTTATCCGGGTTCATTACCAGATTAAGAATAGTTTTACTTTGATCTTCAAATATATTCTTAACTACTTTATAAGAATCAGTTTGTTTTACAAGTCTATTTAGAATTTTATCTCTCTCAAATTCTTTATTACCCAATTTAACTTTTGTAATTATCTCACGTTTTCTAATAATTTCGTTTCTAAGTTCTAATAATTTATCAAGCCAAAGTATCGAAAGTTTTGGCAATCCGAAGAATTTTAATGTTAAAGCAGTTGGAGGCATATCGAAGATAATATAATCTTTATTCTTGAATTTTTTTCTAATTTCTTTATAAGCCATTAAAAGTGCATATTCCTCAATACCGGGCGAGTATTTTATTACACCTAAATATTTTTCCAAATTTAATGCAGTTAAATAAGAATACATGTGTTTAATTTGATGCTCAACGTCCGATAGGTAATTCTTAATCCAGTATTCAATATCAACTTCTTTACCAAGTAAATTATCTGTAAGTTTAAGCGGTTTTTCTTCAAGCTGTACTTGGAATATATCCGATTGGTTGTGAGCCGGGTCCATTGAAACTAAAAGAACATCTTTACCCGTTGAAGCTAAGTGCAGAGCTGTTAAAGCGGATGAAGTTGATTTACCGACACCGCCTTTACCCAGGAAAAATAAATTTACCATTTTAGATTTCATATTAACCTACATCAAAAATTGATACTAGATCTGAAATTGGACTGGTTGCAGTGTCTACTTTATTTAGCATTGTAATAAGATCCTTTTCCATTACAGGTAAAAGGTCTAATGTTATTTGCATCGGGGGGGACGGAAAACCTACAAAAGCGCCTAATACGAGTAGTCCAAATATATTTTCCATTTCTCCAACCTCAAATTCAATAGCATCTACAGCTTTTTCTCGTGCTGCTAAGTCATAGTGCTTATAACCTGCAGAAACCTTGTCTTTTACCTTATTTAAGAATTTTTTCATTTCCAACCTAAATTTGAAGAAGTATAAATTAAACTCACTTACTTAACCTTAAAAATTTTCCTTTCAAACTTAATCCGCTTTTCTGAAGGATAGTAATAGTAAACTGCATAAAGACCAAAAAGAACTGTTCCGCTCAAGTAAAAATTTGGGATATTAAATATTACCGCTAAAAAAACTACGTAAGGTGAAAGCATAACTACAGACAATAATTTTTTTTCAAATGTGATAAATTGATCAATCGTTACTTGCTTTAGATCTTTTACTTTGTTTACAAAAGACGCGCGAAGGAATATAGGCAATGCGAAACTAAACAATGCCCCAAGAGTAAAAAGTATAATGGAAACAATCCTAACGGATTGAATTTGTTCTTTATTTAAAATATTTAAAAATTGACCCAAATAGACTAGTACGATTAAGAAAACTGCGGGCAATAGTAAATTGATATATGTTCTTTTTAATATTTCTTTTTCCGATTGATTATTCATAGCATTAAAATATATTATTTTTGATACTTTTAATTATCACAAGATAATGATTAGCAGTTATAAAATCACACTGAATATTAAAATACCCGGCAGGACCGGGCATTTTAATTTAAACTATGTTTTTAGATTATGCTTTGTCTGTAACTGCTCCATGAGTAGATTCAGATTTTTTTATACTAAAGAATTTAATTGCGCCTTCAACAGAAACCCAAACAACAGAAACCATAATAATTATATTCACGATTTCTAGCAAAACATTTCCTTTATCGCCATAAGTTGTTTCGTTAAGCCATAGAGCCCAAAAAGACATAACCAACATAAACACAGCCGGTATACCACTTACTAACCATTTCCAACCGCCTTTTTCACGTAGATAAACAGTAATAATAACAAGAGAAAGACCTGCTAAGGTTTGGTTGGTTGCACCAAATAAAGGCCAAAGATTTAATGCACCCTTTCCGTTTGCACCGGATGAGAATATTAAGCCAAGAGCTAAAAGTACTACAACGGCTGTTGAAAAATAACGGTTCTTAAATGTTTTCGGGAAAGTTTCAGCCATTACATACCTTTGAATCCTTGTTGCTGTATCCAATGTAGTACCTGCAAAGGAAGCAACAAACACGCCCATAATAACAAGACCAATTTGCATTGGAATACCAATTGCGCCAAGCATATTTGCCGAACCTTGAACAAAAGCACCAACTTTTGAGCCTAATCCGCCCATAGCTGCCCAGGACCCGTAATGATGTGTCCAAGCCGGGATCCCTGAAAATGTTTGTCCGCCCGCTGTAAAGCCCATACCAATACCGGCGGCAACAGCGATAATTACAAGAGTTGCTAATGAACCTTCCAGAAGCATAGAACCATAGCCGACAAAAACTGAATCGGATTCTTTACGTACTTGTTTAGAAGAAGTTCCGGATGATACTAAAGAATGCCAACCTGAAATAGCTCCGCATGCAATTGTAATAAACAAGAACGGCCATAGAGGAGGTGCGCCTGCCGGTGCAGATTGTGAAGCCGGTGCTACAATATGAAGGTTTCCGCCGAATGCAGCAAATAAAACTCCCAAAACCATCAATGCCATTGCAATCACTAACTCATGGGAGTTCATATAATCACGCGGCTGTAACAATTTTGTTACCGGCAATACAGATGCAATAAATGCATAAGCCAGCAGAATAATTGACCATGATGCTATTGGAGATAATCCAAAAATAGTTGGCATTTCAAATGGAAGATATGCGCCAATAATTACAGTTACATACATGGCTATTATTGCATAAATAGACCATTTAAGTAAATTGGCACCTTTTTGATAAACCATGTATCCGAGATACATAGCTATAGGAATTTCAACCCACACAGGAAGAACTGCTCCCGGATAGTTTTTGAATATAATAGCCATTACTAAACCAAAAATGGCTACAATAATCCACAGTTCAAGAAATACAACAAAGAAAAAGAAAATTTTAGTACGTCCATTAATATATTTAGCTGTAAATTCAGAAATAGATTTTCCTTTATTTCGCATAGAAATTATGAGTGTTCCAAAATCATGTACAGCACCCATAATTATTGAACCGAGGAAAATCCATAGCATGGCTGGTACCCAGCCCCAGATAATTGCTATCGCGGGACCTACTATTGGTCCTGTCCCCGCAATGGAAGTGAAGTGATGACCAAATATCACTTCTTTTTTTGTAGGTACAAAGTCAACACCGTCTTCTAGTTCAACAGAGGGGACTTTATT
>CBEVZC010000003.1:0-59162 GCA_965554225.1 uncultured bacterium
AAAAGCAAGACAAGTACAAAGCAGAATTAAGCAATTGGAAAAATTAGATAAAACCATAATAGTTAAAAATAATAAAAAAATAACCCTGAACTTTCCCGAACCTGAACGCAGCGGAGCCATACCGGTTGAATTAAAAAATGTCTCAGCCGGTTATGGAAATAAAATTGTATTTTCTAACCTAAACTTTTTAATTGAACGGGGAGAAAAATTAGCCTTAATAGGTCCAAACGGAACAGGTAAAAGTACACTTGCAAAAATTATAGCAGGTACAATTTCACCTTTATCCGGTAAGGTTATTTACGGTCACAATACCTCTGTTTCTTATTATGCACAGGAAGTTTCGGAAACATTTAACTTAGATAGTGATATAATTACAACACTTTCAGGTTTTTCAAAAGATTTAAATCTTAATCAACTCAGAAAAATTTTAGGAGCTTTTCTCTTTACTAATGATGATGTCTTCAAGAAAATACGAGTTCTTTCCGGGGGTGAAAAAAGCAGAGTTGCATTGGCATCAATCCTTTTGCAAAAGGCAAATTTGGTTGTGCTTGATGAACCGACAAACCATTTAGATATTCAATCGAAAGTAATTCTGCAGAATGCATTAATTAATTTTAAGGGTTCACTTTTATTAGTTTCACATGATGTTGATTTCTTAAAACCAATTGCAAATAAAATATTAGAATTCAGAAATAATAAAATTCAATACTATTACGGCAATATCGAATACTATCTAAGAAAAAAGGAGGCTGAGAAAAATCAGAATTCCGAGGTTACTCTAAACTCAAACAGGGAAGTTGAAAATAAAAAAAATCAAAAACGAATAGAAGCCGAATTAAGAACAAAACGATACCGTGCAACCAAGGAATTGAAAAAGCAAATTGAAAATCATGAACATTTAATTGAAGAACTTGAAAATACAATAAGTCATCTTGAAAAAGATTTAGTTGATGAAAAAATTTACTCGTCCCCTGCTTTAGCTAAGGAAAAGACACAAGACTATAATCAAACAAAAAAGAAACTTGAATACGTTTTGGAAAAGTGGACGGAATTACATGATGAATTAGAAAATATTGAACAACAATTCAGACATGAAACAACTAATGATTAAATTCTTCCGCTAAAGCAATTCCGCCATAAAGTGGTCCGTCATCTCCTAACTTCGTAACTTTTAGTTTTGCACTTTTCCCAATTTCCTTAATAACAGCTTCATTAAATGCCTTTTCTATTTTCGGCATCATAAAATCGCTGTTAGCTTCCAACAATCCGCCTCCTAAAACTATTGTATCAAAATTAAGCAGTGTTGTAATACTGCCTAAAACACGACCAATAATTTTACACGCATTTGTAATTTCTTTCACTGTAATATCATCTTTTTCTTTTATAGCTTTTGCTATAGCTTTACTTTTAATTTTCTTGTTTTTTAAAACATATTCGGATAGTACACTTTTATTTTTCTTTTTTATTTGTTTGGTAATTGCTGCTACAATTGCTGTTCTGCTAGCTAAACCTTCGAATGTAACATCACCGTCGTAGCTTAGTGAACCGGAAGGACCAACTTTCATGTGACCAATTTCACCGGCAAAAATAGAAGACCCTCTATATATTTTGCCATTAAAAAATAGAGCGCCGCCTATACCAGTTCCAACAAATACTATAAGCATGTTTTTAATCTTATCTTTGAACTCGAATTTTTTAATGCCAAGGCCGGCAAGATTAACGTCATTTTCAATTAAAATTGGAAGTGGAATATATTTTTGCAAAGCTTTTTTAATATTAAAATTACTAATCTGCAAATTCGGAGCATTACCTATTTCACCGGTAAAAGGATTAACCGTTCCCGGAACTCCCATGCTAACAGCTTCAATACTACTTTGTTTCACACCGGTTTTTTTTATAAGCTGCTTAATCGAATCGGCTATATCGGCAACCATGCCATCGGCTTTCTTTTTTATATCGGTCGCTATTTTTACCCGTTCAATAATTTCATTTTTAGAATTTAACAATGCGGTTAATATTTTCGTCCCGCCAAAATCTACGGTTATTACATATTCCTTTTTCAAATTGAGCTCCGAATTTAATTTTTAACCGATACTATATATATAAATAAGTTTAATTATCTTTTAATACTCTAAAATATCCAAGAACCTTTTAAGAAGCAAAATATTTTTGATGAAGAAAATTAAACCCTTAAAAAAATTCGGACAAAACTACTTAGTGGATGAAAATGTTGTAAAGAAGTTTGTCAATGAATTATCTCCCGCTCCTGATGACTGCATTGTTGAGATAGGTCCAGGCAAAGGATCAATCACAAAGGAATTACTAAGCAAAGTAAGTAAGCTGATTGCTATTGAAATAGATAATAGAGTAATTGATAATCTAATAAACAAATATTCCAATTTATCTGTCCTAAATTCTGATGTACTCAAAGTCGACTTCAAAAATATTTATAAAAGAGAAAAAAATAAAATAAGAATAATTGGAAACATCCCTTTTAACATTACCTCACCAATATTTTTCAAATTGATGGAAAATAGAAATTTCATTAAAGATGCGGTTTTAATTATTCCACTGGATATTGCAAAAAGACTTATTGCTTCAAAACGTACAAAGGAATATGGAATACTAACAATATTGCTGAATTATTTCTCGGATCTAAAATTATGTTTTAAAATTTCACCAAATGTATTTATACCTCGTCCTAAAATTGAAGCTGCTGTTGTTCATATATCTTTTGAAAAGGAAATTGATCCTGAGATTAATAGCCGAATGTTTATAAGTGTAGTAAAAGCATCGTTCGGTAACAGAAGAAAAACCTTAAAAAATTCATTAAGTAATGGTATATTTAAAAGTTATGATTTTTCTAAAATTGATCTGGATTTATCTAGAAGAGCAGAAGAATTAGATATAAAGGATTTTATTTTTCTTACAAAATTTTTCCAAGATGATGCCAAGCAATCAAGCTGACATAGTAATGAAATCGGGTCTTCAAGTTGATAAGGAATTATTAGAGAATATTTCTCATTTACTTGAAATTAAAGCTGATAAGAGTATCCTTAACATCTTGGCAGATCTGCATCCAGCTGATATTGCGGAAATAATTAATAATTTAAGTTTAGACTATGCCAAAGAATTATTCTCATTATTAGATACTGAAACTGCAAGTGATGTATTACTGGAACTGGATGAAAATCAACGTGAATATATATTAAAAAATATTGATAAGAAAACAATAACAGACATAGTTGATGAATTAGAGACCGACGATGCAACTGATATTGTGAGTGAATTGCCCGATAACGTTGCTGAGCATGTATTAGAAAATATAGATAAAGAAGATTCGGAAGATGTAAAAGAATTATTAAAATATCCCGAAGATACTGCCGGTGGTATAATGACAAGCGATTTCGTTTTTGTTCATGAAAGCGGAACCGTTAAAGATGCCATTAAAGAAGTTCGAAAACATGCCAAAGAGTTTGATCAAATCTATCATATTTATGTTCTTACCGACGATAACAAATTAGTTGGGATTGTTCAATTAAAATCCCTGCTTACCAATCCGCTTCATAAAAGAATTAAATCTATTATGGAAAAAGATTTAATTTTTGTTACGCCGGATATGGATCAAGAAGAAGTAGCAAATATAATGGATAAGTATGATCTTGTAGCTATTGCTGTAGTTGATAAAAATAGAGTTATGCTCGGAAGAATTACAATTGATGATATAGTTGAGGTTATACAGGAAGAGGCTTCGGAAGATTTACAAAAAATTGCCGGCCTTTCCGAAGACCAGGAAAGCACCGATTCGATTTTTCAAATATCACGAATCAGATTACCTTGGTTGCTCATGGTACTTGTCTTGGAAATTGTAAACGGACTTCTGCTGTCTACTTTTCAGGCAACAATTCAACAGCAAATAACCGCAACATTTTTTATTCCCGTTATAATGGCTATCGGCGGAAGTTCGGGCAATCAGGCAGCTGTTGTTATGGTTAGAAGCTTAGCTCTGGGCGAAGTACTTCATAGTAAAACATTAAAACGACTGCTGAAAGAACTTGGAGTTGCATTATTAAACGGTATAGCTTGCGCAATTATTATTTTATTAGCTACTCAGTTGGTTTTCAGCAGCAATGAAGTTTCCCTTTCGTTTTCATTATTATTGTCGGGAACACTACTTATAATCATTTCATATGCAACTTTATTCGGTGCTTCTATTCCGTTAATTCTAAAAAGATTTGGAATTGACCCCGCTGTTGCAGCTAGTCCTTTTGTATCTACGACAAATGATATATTCGGTTTACTAATTTACTTTTCATTAGTTACATTATTTTACTCTGCCTAATGAACAAGATTAAACAAATCTTTTATTTATTAAATCCTTCTGATTTTATAGTAATAGTATTTTATTCTATACTTACAATCTTAAACGTAATTTTCTACAGTAGGATTCCGTATTCAAGTTTATTGATTTTAGCTAATATGTTTTTATTCCTTTATATTTTCTGCGTTGCGTATTTTGATGATGATGATAAAACAACAATCTGGACTCACTTCCATCGCTGGTATATCGTACCGTTAGTATTTCTCTCATTTAAAGAAGTCTATATAATGCTTAGACCTATTAGACCGGTTGATTTTGACTATCTACTTATTCAAATTGATCGATTTCTATTTGGTGGAGATCCGACACATTTCCTTCATCAGATAGCCAATCCGGTAATGACAGAAATACTACAAATTGCTTACGCAACTTTTTTCTTTCTACCGATAATACTAGGAATTGAGCTATTACTCAAAAAAGAAATAGATGAATTTTACTTTACAACATTTTTAGTTCTGTATGGATTTATTCTTTCTTATATTGGCTATCTCATCGTTCCGGCAATCGGTCCTAGATTCACCCTGCATAATTTTTCAACCATTAATAAGGATTTACCCGGACTTTTCTTTACAAAATACCTGCGCGATTACGTAAATGCAGGCGAATCGATACCGAAAGGAACCATAAACCCAATAAATTTTGTCCAAAGGGATGTGTTCCCCAGCGGACATACGCAAATGACATTAATCGTTATGTATTTATCTGTAAAATTTAAAGTTAAACTAAAACCATTTTTCTTGGTTGTAGGCACCCTTCTTATTTTTTCTACTGTATATTTATGGTATCACTACGTAATTGATGTAATTGCAGGAACTATATTTATGATTTTCACTGTCTGGAGCGGCTACAATATTTATAATTGGTGGCAGCAGAAAAGAGGGGCAAAAGAATTTAGATATAAAAATTAAACAGGTCAATTTTTAATATGGAAAAGAAACATCAAGTTAAAAGAATATTCGACAGTATCTCCGATCGATATGACTTTCTTAATCATTTACTTAGTTTCGGAATAGATTACTACTGGCGATATAAAGCATTGAAAAAAACAAAGCTCGATAATAATAGTATTCTTCTTGATGTAGCATGCGGAACAGGAGACTTTTCAATTTCCGCAAGGAAAAGAGGAGCTTCTAATATTTTCGGAACAGATTTTTCTTTGAATATGCTTAAGAACTTCAATGAAAAATCCAATTGGATTATTGGGAGAAATGTTCAAGCTGTTGCAGAAGCATTACCTTATAAATCTAATACATTTACTAACATTACCGTAGCGTTCGGTGTACGTAATTTTTATGATTTGCAAAAAGGATTCGAAGAATTTTATAGAGTCTTAAATTATAAAGGGAAAGTAACGGTGCTTGAATTCAGACTTCCGGATAATGTTTTATTGAAAAGCATTTATAATTTTTACTTTTCAAAAATTCTTCCGGTCATTGGTAAATTAATCTCCAAAGACAAGGAAGCTTATACATACTTACCGGAATCCGTGAGTAAGTTTGATGAAGAAATCGACCTGAAGAAATTATTTAAGGAAGTAGGTTTTAATAACATAAATCTGTATTCAATGACTTTCGGAATAGTTCAAATTGTAATTGCCGAAAAATAGTTTGAAATAATTTTATTTTTGGGACAGCTTGTTTTCCCGGAAATTCTTTTCAATAAGCTTTTCCAATTTCTTAAAAGCCTCTGCTCGATGACTGATTTTGTTTTTTTCTTCGAATGAAATTTCAGCTAATGTCTTTCCAAATCCCTCGGCAACAAAAATGGGATCGTACCCAAAACCATTTTGCCCTTTAAAATCATGAATTATTTTTCCCTTTAATTCTCCGAAAGTAGAAATAATATTTTCCCCGTCATAAAAGACTGCACAACATATAAATTTTGCAAGATGCGGTTCGGAAAACTTATGCAATTCTTTTAAGAGCTTTTTATTGTTTTCCGGATATGTTGAATTCTCTCCTGCATAACGCGCAGAATGTATTCCCGGCTCACCATTAAGCTGTTTTACAACCAGACCGGAATCATCGGCAATTACAGGAATCTGAAATTTTTCATAAACTGTTTTCGCTTTAATGACTGCGTTTCCTTCAAACGTATCAGCATCTTCAATTATTTCGGGTATATCGCTATACTCATTCAAAGAAATTAGTTGAAATATCCGACGGTTGAATATCTTTTTTACTTCCTTTAACTTCCCTTCATTTTGAGTTGCAAATAATAGTTTCAATTTCATCCTTCAGCAAATTCTTTTTAGTAATTTTTCCAATTCACTTCTACCTGCTTCATAAATTGCATCTTTGTCGAAAATTAACGATTCTTTGTTCTTAACAACCCACTTCCCTTCTATCATCACGTGAACAACATTTTTTGTGCTTGCAGAGTAAACTATACCGGAATAGATGTTAGCGTCTCTGTCAAGTAATGGCTGATCAGGCTGCTCCAAATCCAGTAAAACCATATCCGCCTTTTTACCTGCTTCCAAACTGCCAATTTCATTTTCTAATCCGAGCGCTTTTGCACCTTCTATTGTTGCTAATCTGAAAACTGTTTTTGCATCCATGGAAGTTGGTCCATGAACCGGTTTTTGAATTAATGCAGCAAGCCTCATTTCAGTAAACATACTAAGATTATTATTGCAGGGCGGTCCGTCGGCTCCTAACGAAATAGTAATTCCCTCATCCAAATATTTGGGAATATTTGCAATACCCGAACCAAGTTTTAAGTTAGCAGAAGGACAATGTACAATTCTTGTTCCGGTTTCTTTAATAATACTTCTTTCAAAATCCGAGACATGAATTCCGTGTGCAAGAACAGTATTTTTATGTAATACTCCAATGGAGTTAAAGTACTCTATATTTTCCATGTTGTGCATTTTTCTTACAGCTTCAATTTCACCTTTATTTTCCGAAGTATGTGAATGATAAATTGATCCGCTAAAGTCTTTTGTCATTTCATAAGTTTCTTTCAGCAACTCTTCACTGCACGACAAAACAAATCTTGGAGCAAATCCGTATTTAATTTTACCATTTTCCGAATTGTGGTATTGTTTTGCTAATTCATAACTGGAAGCTAAACTATCTTTCGTACTTTCTTTAAATTTAGGGTAAAGATCATTTAAGTCCATCATGCACTTCCCGGAAATTGCCCGCATCTTGGACCCGATTAACATATCAAAAACAACTTCATGATGATTTATTGTTCCCATATCTAAAACAGTTGTTGTGCCGCTTAATTGCAGTTCGTAAATTCCCAGTTTTGCAGAAGCTGCTAATGATGGTTTTGTATGTTCATTTTCAAACGGGAATATTCTTTCTTTAAGCCAATCTAATAATTCAAGATCATCGGCCAAACCCCTGAATAAAGTTTGGCAAAGATGTACGTGAGTCTGAATAAAACCGGGTATTAAAGTTAATCTTGGAAAGTGATAAATCTTATTGTCATAACTCTCAACAGATTCTTTCTTAAGATCAATAAATCTCTCAATTTTCCCGTCAACTATTTCAATTGCCGTATTTCTGAATATATTATTTTTGGAATCAGCTGTAACTATTTGTTTAGGAATAATAATAAAGTTGCTACTGTTCATTTCCCATCTCCTCAAATAGATCATCTAAACTCTGCACAGCAAAACGAAGATGCGGAATAACAATTGAACCGCCAACAATTAACGCAATATTAAAAGTTTCGTAAAACTCTTGCCTTGTCGCTCCTTCTTGAACCGATCTATCAATATGATATAAAATGCAATCGTTGCATCTTAAAACCATAGAAGCAACCAAACCCATTAGCTCTTTGGTTTTTGCATTAAGCGCACCGTCTATATATGCTTTGTTATCCAGAGCAAAAAACTTCTTATAATCCCGAAATCCCGAATTAAGAATTCTATCGTTCATTTCTATTCTATATTTGCGAAAGTTATTAATTTCCTTTTCCATTGTTCCCCTCTTTGTCGGTTGTTCTCGAAAGTTCTTTTATTAAATATTTTCCTGTTAAGCTTTGGGAATTATCCGCAACTTTTTCTGGGGTACCAGTTGCTACTATTATTCCTCCATGTTCCCCGCCACCGGGTCCTAAATCAATAATGTTATCCGCACTTTTAATAACGTCAAGATTATGTTCAATTACAATTACGGTATTCCCTTTTTCAACTAATTGATTAAGAACGTTCATTAATATTCTTACATCTTCAAAATGCAGACCAGTTGTCGGCTCATCCAGCACGTATAAGGTTTTTCCTGTGCTCACCTTACTTAGTTCCGCTGCTAATTTTACCCGCTGTGCTTCTCCTCCGGAAAGTGTTGTTGCCTGCTGACCTAGTTTGATATAACCAAGACCAACATTATAAATTGCCTGCAGTTTTCTTTTAATCCGCGGCATTTCGTCAAAGAACTTCAGAGCTTGAGAAACCGTCATTTCTAATACATCGGAAATTGATTTGGTTTTATAAAGTATTTCTAATGTTTCCCTATTATAACGTTTTCCATGACAAACTTCACAAAGCACATAAACATTAGGCAAAAAATTCATTTCAATTTTTTTTAGCCCGTCACCTTTGCATTCCTCACATCTTCCTCCTTTAACGTTGAAACTAAATCGACCCGGTTTATAGCCGCGTATTTTAGCTTCAGGAAGCTGAGTAAACAAATCCCTGATAAATGTAAAAACGCCGGTGTATGTTGCAGGATTCGATCGTGGTGTTCTACCAATCGGGGATTGATCAATTTCAATTATTTTGTCAATATTCTCCAAACCTTTAATATCATCAAATGGCAGCGGAACAATTTTAGAGTTATAGAATTTACGTTTTAGTATTCTTACTATTGTTTCATTTATCAAACTGGATTTACCGGAACCGCTAACTCCTGTTACCACATTAAATGTACCTAAAGGAATTTTCAGATTAACGTTTTGTAAATTATTTCCTCGCGCTCGTTTTAATTCAATAAATTTTCCATTTCCTTTTCTTCTTAGCTTGGGAAGTTCTATTTTTTTTCGGTTATTTAAATATTGGAGTGTAAGTGAATTTATTCCGTTTGTTGAAGTAAGAAGATCCTTAGTAATGCCACTTAAACAAACCTTTCCTCCATGCACGCCGGCTTTAGGACCAAGATCAACAATGTAATCCGAGCTCTCAATTGTTTCTCTGTCATGCTCAACAACAATAATTGTATTACCCAAGTTCCTCAATTTTTTTAACGAACTTATTAACTTAATATTATCGCTTTGATGTAATCCGATACTCGGTTCATCAAGCACATAAAGAACGCCGGCTAATTGAGACCCGATTTGGGTGGCTAACCTAATTCTCTGAGATTCACCACCCGATAATGTTCTGGATGAACGACCCAGAGTTAGATAATTAAGCCCGACATTCAATAGAAAATTTAGTCTTAGTTTTATTTCTTTTAATATTTGACAAGATATAATTTCTTCTCTTCCTTCAAACTTTAAGTCCTCAAAAAACTGCATTACCCGTTCAATGGAAAGTGAAGTTATTTCACTAATATTTTTTCCGTTTATTGTAACCGCTAAAGATTCCTTTCTCAGCCGTCCGCCTCCGCAGGATGAGCAAGTATTGGTATTCATAAAAGATTCTGCCCATTCCCTAATTTTATTAGACGAAGTGCTGCTGTAGTAATGCTCTATATAGCTGAAAAGCCCGTTAAATTTATGCATATACCGGACTGCTTTTCCCCTGCCGAATTTGTAAGTAAAAGGGATTTTCTCTTTACTTCCGTGCATAATCAGATTTATTTGTTCTTCCGATAAATCTTTTAACTTGGTATCGTAGTCAAAACCGTATTTCTTTGCTACAGCTTCAAGCTGGTTAAAAAACCAAATTTTTCTCGGCTTACCCACAGGTACAAGACCTTCTTCGTTAATCGATTTATTCCGGTCTGGGATTATTAAATTTATATCTAACTCTTTCTTTTCGCCTAAGCCATCACAATCGGGACACATACCGTAAGGTGAATTGAACGAAAAAGAGTTAGGCGCTAATTCTTCATAACTAATTCCGCATTCAACGCAAACAAAATTTCTACTGTAGAAGTGATCATGGTGAGAATCGCTAACTATTAAATTACCTTTCCCGTAATTCAATGCAATTTCAATAGATTCGCTTAACCTGCTGCGGGACTTATTGCTTATTGTAATTCTATCTACTAAAATTTCAATATTGTGAATTTTATACCTATCAACTTTAAATCCCTTTTCCAATTCGTATATTTTTCCATCTACTCTCACTCTCACAAATCCGTCTGTTATAATATCCTCGAACAACTCCCGGTAATGACCTTTCCTTCCCTTTATAACTGGAGCATAAACAAAAACTTTTTTACCGTCAAATTCTTCAAGGATTGAATTAATAATTTGTTCCGATGATTGTTTTTTTACTGATCTTCCGCAGTTATAGCAATGCGGAGCTCCCACACGCGCAAAAAGTAATCTTAAGTAATCATAAATTTCCGTAACCGTTCCAACTGTAGAACGCGGATTTGTACCGGACGTTTTTTGCTCAATTGAGATTGCCGGACTAAGTCCTTCAATTAAGTCAACATCAGGTTTTTCCAGCATATCTAAAAATTGGCGGGCATAAGCTGAGAGCGATTCAATATATCTTCTCTGTCCTTCCGCATAAATTGTATCGAAAGCGAGAGAAGATTTTCCCGAACCCGATAACCCGGTAATTACCGTCAATGAGTCGCGAGGAATTTCCAAATTTATATTTTTTAGATTGTGCTCTCTGGCGCCTCTAATTATTATTTTGTCGCTAAAGTTCATTAAAACTGTTTTCAAAATGTTTAAATAATTATATTAGTTATTGTATTATAGAAAGTCAATTTTATTCTTAATAAAAATTTAATATGGACAAAGAAAATACTATAAAAACTATTTCAGCTTTTTCCGAATTCAAACTTAAAGAAAAAGGTTCGGTATTTATTGCTCAAGTTTACCCGGTTAGTTTTAATAAAGAAGCGGAGCAAACTCTTTCTGAAATTAAAAAAAAATATTTTGATGCAACTCATCATTGTTTTGCTTATCGTTTATCGGATAATATAGAAAGATATTCCGATGACGGTGAACCGAGCGGTACGGCGGGTGTTAGGATTCTTAATGCAATTGAACACTTTGATTTAGTAGATATAATCGTAGTTGTTATCAGATATTTTGGAGGAACAAAATTAGGCGTAGGTCCTTTGGGAAAAGCATATTATCAAGCTGCATTCGAGGTTTTAACTCTATCCGATATAATTGAAAAGGGTTTATATAAAAAAATTAAGATTGTTTATGATTACGAGCTAACTAGTAAAATTCACCATTTTATTTCCAAATATGATGCAAAAAATATTGTAAACGGATTTAATGATAAACCATTTATTAAATGTTTAGTGGAAATTGATAAAATCGATAATATGATTGCTGAACTAATAGAAGCAACCGGAAATAAAATTGAAGTAGTAAAATCCGATAAAAACTATTTGATATAGCTAAATTTTATATAAGTTATAAGTTTAATCTATCAATTTATCCAGACGAATCGACAAGATAATTATCCCTTTTAAGATTTCTTAATATCGGTCTAAATCTTTCTCTTACTTTAATTACTATTCAAATTTATTTGACCACACAAGTTAAATAGCTATTCCTCTTTTCATTTATTTGTACTACACTCGTAATTATTTTACTAATGTCATTTTTATTGTCTTTCGGTAAGACCCGGAGACCAAATGACAATAGTATATTCCGCTGGGATAACGGTTTCCGCCAAACGTAGCGGTATAGTTCCCGGCATCTTTATATCCTTCCGCTAATGTTACAACTTCCCTCCCCACAGGATCATAAACTTTAAGCGAAATAACTTGAGGCAATCGTAAAGTATAACTAATTGTTGTAACCGGATTAAAAGGGTTGGGATAATTCTGGAGCAATTCAAATGCTCGGGGTCCACCTGAAGTTAAATGCTTCACGGAAACCAATGGCAGCGAATCAAATTCTCTAAAAAGAATTTTCTGCATTTCATCAGGTTCGGCATCCAAATGATCTCTTAATAAACTCGAATAAATTTGTCTAAAATCAATTTTAAATTTATTATCTCCACTGCTGTCAAGGTCGGTTAAATCCGGATTTTCGCCCCATATTCCTCCGTTTACATTTTTCCCCGCAACAAAAAGCGGTGCAGCCGCGCCATGGTCTGTTCCTCCGCTTCCATTCTGTTCAACTGTTCTTCCGAATTCGGAAAAGGTCATTAAAACCACTTTATCGGCAACGCCCAAAGCCTCCAAGTCTTTTTCAAAAGCAAAAACAGCTTCCGAGAGTCTTTCGAGTAAGTTTGCGTGTCTTCCCAACTGATTTGAGTGAGTGTCAAAGCCGCCCATTGAAGTTAAATAAACCGGTGTTTCAAGTCCGCCGGCAACTAATTGAGCGACAATCGAAAGTTGATCGGCTAAACTTGAATTGGGATAGTTTACCTTATTTTTTACCGTATCGGCTTTATCCTTAATAATTTCTGCATATCGTAAAGAACGAGCTTCTATTTCTTTGATAAATTTGAGCTGATGCCCGGCTAAAGTATCAGGGGGCGGATCGGTATCGGCTGAACTACCATTAATCAATCTAAAAAACTGGTTAGGATCTTCAAATGAGATACCAAGCGAACCGCTATGACATGTACATTCAAGTAAAGTTGATTGAGTTGACCCCAGCTGAATTGCCATCGGATGTTCAACATTGAAATCCGGATCACCAACAATAGCATTTCCTAAATATCGCCCAATCCAACCATCATTTATTGTTTGATCTGAATCCGATGCCGAAAGCCAAATATCCGTAGAGCGAAAATGGGATCTGTTTTGATGAGCATATCCAACGTTTTGTACAACGGCTAATTTTCCTTCATCAAAAAGAGATTTAAAATCATTTAATGCAGGATTAAAGCCTGTGAGAGAGTTTAATCTAAGTACATCTGATTTGGGAATTCCAATTGTCGGTCGTTTTTGATAATATATATCATCCTCAAACGGAATAACTGTATTAAGACCGTCATTACCTCCGCTTAACTGTACAAGCACAAGTACATGCCCGTTGTTGGAGTTAGTCTTAAAAATTGATTTGGAAAAAGCCTTAATAGGAACGTTACCAAGAGTTAAAGATATGCTTCCCGCTCCGGTTATAACACCTAATTGTCGTAAAAATTTTCTTCTATTCATAAATTCTCCCTAAGAGAGTTGATATTCCGATAATCTTAATAGCGCTTTAAAAAATGATTCTAATCTTTTATCCGCATTTTCATTAGAAGTTGACCAATCATAAACTGCAGCTCCGTCCAAAAGAGTATCTAATAGAAACTGTCTTCTATTATTACTAAGAGGGAACTGAAGAAAAACCTGAATAATATCGTCAACAAATTTTTCCGCATCTTCCGCGTTGCTATACGTTCGTGCATATTTAATAATATCAAGATCAGATTTTTGCCCATCAATAATTCTATCCGAAAATACATGCCGAGCGGGTAAAGTTGTGGTTGATACCCAAGCTTTATCACCCTTCCAGCCTGCAACATTGGGTGGTGCGAACAAGGTCTGAGCCAACTGATTAGCTGTCTTTCTCAAATAATCATAATCAGGATGTTCAATTTTAAATTGTTTTACTACTGTAGTTAAAAATTCAACCGGGCTTTTAATCTTTGCACCATACGTCTCCGGATCATAAAACATAACCGATTTTAATAAAACCGACAAAACCGGTTTCAGTTCATAATTATTATCTCTAAAAATCTGAGCTAATTCTGCGATATTACTTTCATTGGGTTCAAAATAAACAAACTCTTTATAAAGTTTACGACAGATAAATTTTGAAACTTCTTCTTTTGAAAAAAGTATATCAATAATATTATTATAATCGAAATTTCCTGTTTGCCCCATAAATGTTTTGCTGGTTTCGTCATGTCTGTCTTTATCAAAATAGGAAGTCAAACCATCAACTTGCCATCCGGTTAAAGCACGTGCCGCTTCAACTATATCATTTTCGGAATAATTCCCAATCCCAATTGTGAACAACTCCATTAACTCTCTCGCATAATTTTCATTAGGATCTTGTTTTGTATTTTTGCGTCCATCTAAATAATATAACATTGCAGGATCAACTGTAACTTTTTTAGTCAGTTCCTTAAAATTCCCGAATGCATAGTCTCTAAACAGTTTATTCTGCCAGTACATCCTTTGGGGTAATTTTACGACCGATAGTTCGGAAACAAAATGATTATGCCAAAAAAGTACCATTTTTTCTCTGAATGAATATCCTTGAGTGAGCATCAGATTTAACCACCAGAAAGTAAGTTCGTAAGACCTTTCCGTAAGATTTGAAGTTGATGGGTCATCAACCCAAAAACCCGGGTTCTGGGGTGTTGGTTTATCGGCAAGAAGAAAATTATCAACAAAATCATCTAACGTTTTAGAAAGAGCAAAGTCAATGTCTTCTTGTGTATATCCGAATAAAGTCCGGGAAAGAAGATGAGTGACAGTAGTAATATTCCACTCATTTGTTTTTTGTAATCCTTTTGAAAGTCCCAATCTGTCAACTCCGTTTTTATTAATGAATACTGCCAAAAGAGTAAGTCAACAATTATTTTTATTAAACTCAAAGTCAATTTTAATGCCAATGTGATTTAAATCATATGTTTAGAATTTCATATAAAATTAGCATTTATCATAATTATTGAGTTTCAATCATTAAATTTTACCTGTAATTTTTACCTATCATTATAATTTAAGCATCATACTAAAATGCATAGCTCATTGTTAAATAACTAAAAGTTGATCCGCCGCCGCCGAGATTATTAAATCCCTGCCGAAGAACATCTTCATTCACAGTTGCATCTAAAGAAAATCCTCCGAATCTAAATCCAACTCCCAATGTAATACCGCCATTTATCGGGGAGTAAGAAGTAATAATTATTTCGTTTTTACTAGTTACTGATGCGGGGGTTTCCGTTGTAACTTTACTTGTGACTACATTATAACCTATCCTACCAACCAGCCAGTCCAGCATCTGCCACTCGGCTCCGATATTCCAGTGCGGGAAAGATGTAGTAGTTCGTGTAAGCTTTGGTGACACACCTGAAACCGAAGGCGTTGTTTCGAAAAGGATATCAAAACTAGGACCTCCTGCAAGCAAAAATTTACCGAGTCTGTAATTAATACCCACTCCAATATTGATTGCAGAGTAAGAAGGCAAATCTGTTGTAGTTACTCCGTTTTGGTCACCTATATCAGCCGTACCTTTACTGCTAAGCAAAGAGACCACCGGAACGACAGAAACACTATGAGAAGTTTTTATAAAACCTCTGGCATTAACACTTAAAACGGTTTGACTAAATGAAGTTTGTGAAGATTGAGGAGTTTGAAACGTTGTACTTGGGAAAATGATGTAACCCGCTAAATCAATAACAATATTATTTGTTAATTTTCCCAAATATCCTACATTTATTCCAAGCTGCTTAGCATTGCCGACCGTAGCTCCGCCGGCAGCCGGTTTATTTTCGAACGTAGAAGAAGCATAAGCAATTCCAATACCAATAGAATGACCGTTGCTTGTATAAACGCCAATCAATTCAACATTGTTATCCAGTGGAGGTAATGAAGCGCCCAAAGCGGAGTTGGTTTCACCTACTAAATTAAATGCATCCAACTTGGCAATACCCTGTCCCTGAAAATCTTTGCGTGTAAGAAAAGCGCCGAAAGAAAAGTTTTTACTTGCTCTTAAATTTGCAAAAATAAATTCGCCTACACCACCGGCTTCAAAATCGCTCCCAAATGATGTGCCTAAATCTCCCAATACAAAATTATCGTATTTAGCACCCCAAGCCGGATTTGATGTGATAAAGTATGGATCTTCAATATACTTATTTAACCCTAAGGAAAGTATGCGAGCATACCCTCCGGTTCTTTCCAAATTATTAAATTGTTGTTGCGCACTTGAACTAGAAAATAGTGCAAAAAGAAGGATAACTAACAGTACTCCCATTCCTTTCATAAACCCTCCCGTTAGGTACATAAAGAACAAAATATTTTCATAAAAATAAGTTATAGGACAATGTATCGGTTGTCAACAAATGTTTTTATTGCGCCCTATTTGATAACTAAAAATTGCAGAATAAATATTCTACTCGTTATCTAAATAATTATCGGATGAGTTTATAAATAGTTTAGAAGTATTTTTAATTTTGTCTTGAATGCGTCGGATTTATTCATAAAAAAGCTTTATAATAATTACCAAGAAATAGTTATATTATTGAAAATTAAAATATGATTTAGAGCATAGCATTAGTTACCAAGGGTTCTTCTAATTATATTCAAAATTCGAAAACATTGAAAGCTGTCTAAAAATGAGTGCAAAAAAACATAAATATAATAGTATATTTTTCTTTTTCCCCTTCGTTGCTTCTTTGGCAATAATAGTTTTATTATTTTCCAGTTTTGTAACTGAAAATGTAAAAATAGAAGAAAAAATTCCGGATGGAAATTTCCCTCAAGATTATAAAATAATTTCACCAAAATTACCAGACCAACTTTCTTTTTGCGGAGAAAATGTACCTTTGCAAAATATTGATGTTAAGGAACGTTTAGACAGAGAAATTATTGTTAACACATATTGGCATTCACTTTCTATTCTTTCTATGAAAAGAGCAAATAGATGGTTTCCCGTAATTGAGCCTATCTTAAAACAGTACAATGTTCCCGATGATTTCAAGTATCTTTCTCTTACCGAAAGTATTTTGACAAACATAACATCACCGGCAGGAGCAGTTGGATTCTGGCAGTTCAAAAAAGAAGCGGCTAGAGAATACGGATTAGAAATAAACAAAGAAATAGACGAGAGATATAATGTAAAAAAGGCAACCGCTGCCGCGTGCAAGTTTTTATTGGATTCATATAAAAAATACGGAAGCTGGACTCTTGCAGCCGCATCATATAATTTCGGTAAGAGCGGAATAGATGAACAATTGACCAGGCAAGAAACAAGCAATTACTATAACCTTGTTCTTCCAGAAGAAACATCAAGATATATTTTTAGGATATTGGCAATTAAAGAGGTATTAGAAAATCCTGCTAAATATGGTTTCCATCTCGATCCGGAAGACCTTTATCCTCCTTATCAGACTTTTGAGATTGAGATAAATACTAAAATTCCAAATTGGGCAAAATTTGCGAAAGAAAAAGGTATAAATTATAAAATACTAAAAATGCTAAATCCTTGGCTGCGCGAGAGTTTCCTTACAAATAGAAAACATAAAACTTATAAAATTGAGTTGCCCGTTCCGGGAAGTATTTATGTAATTCCCAATTAGAACATAAAAAATTAATATTGATTAGTTTTCAAGGCATTTATCAGATTCTTGAAATCCTCCGGCAAACCGGAATCAAAAAGCAATTCTTCATGTGTCTTAGGATGTTTAAAGCCCAATGTTTTTGCATGCAGAGCTTGGCGAGGCATTATTTTCAAAAGTTTATTTACCCTGTCTCTCATTTTCGGCAAGCTCATTCCGGTATGAATTCTTCTTCCGCCGTAAGCTTCATCGCCGAATATCGGATGATTGATATTTGATAAATGAACTCTTATTTGATGCGTTCTTCCCGTTTTCAATTTCAATTTTACTAACGATGCAAACTCAAATTCTTCAATCACTTCGTAAAAAGTGTGCGCGTGTTTTCCTTCCGTCTCGCTAACCGTAAATTTTTTTCTATCGGATTTGCTGCGAGCAATATTGCTTATAATTTCACCTTTTCTCTTTTTAAATCTTCCCCAGCACACAGCCCAATATTCCCTTTGAATATTATGCTTGGCAAAATCAGCGGCAAGCTTTGCATGAACCCATTCATCTTTTGCAACAACAAGCAAACCCGAAGTATCTTTATCGATTCTATGAACAAGCCCGGCTCTGCTTTCTTCATTTAACAAACTTAAGTTTTGTGTATAATAAAGCAGAGCATGAACCAGTGTACCCGTATAATTTCCAACAGCCGGATGCACAACCAGTCCTGCCGGTTTGTTAACAATTATCAAGTATTCATCTTCAAAAACTATATCAAGAGGAATATTTTCAGGTTCAATATTATCCGGACGAGGCGAGACCGGTATAACTACTTCAATATCATCATCCGGTAAAACTTTATAATTAGCTTTAACCGGAATACCATTAACTTTAACTAAATTTTCTTTGATGATCTTTTGGATTCTGGAGCGAGTTACGTTTTCTATGGAATTTGCCAGGAAGGTATCTATTCTTTCTTTCTTTTTTCCATCAGGTATTTTAAACTTTAATTTCTTCTGTGTTATTATTGCCATTTTCCAAATCGTTTGTTACTTTAATTGTTTTACCATTAGTATCACTTGCCAACTTTTCCACATTTTCAATTTCATCAGATTGTTTTTTAACGAACAAAAGAATAATCACACCAACTGTAACGGCAGAATCAGCAATGTTAAAGATAGGCCACCTTTCATAAGTATGACCAAAAATACTGAAGTCGAAAAAATCTACACTAAAGAAATCTACAACTTTTCCATAAAAAATTGGTGCGTAGCCATAGATAATGCCGTAAAAAGTTCTGTCAATTAAGTTACCAATCGCTCCACCTAATATGAAAGCTAAAGCAACTCGCAGCCAAATATTTTGGTTACGAACTTTAAATAAATAAACAATTATTAGAATGCTTGCGAGTAATGAAAACAAAGAAAGGAATAATTTAGATCCGTTTCCTACATCAATTCCAAAAGCCATACCCGGATTTTCCACAAACCAGATTTTAAAGAATGATCCAATAACATCAAAACTGCTGCCATAGCTCATCCCGTGTAAATTAATATTTAGGAACGGAATAGATATTCCTTTCACTGCAAGTTTTGAAATCTGATCCGAAATAACTACAAGAAGAGATAAATATAATACTTTCAATAGATTTTCCGGTTATCTCTTTTTCATTCTTTGTTTAACCAGTACACAGTGTTGTGTATGAGGTACGGCTAACAATCTTTCTTTAGGGACCAAAGGACAAGTAGGACAGAGATGTTGAGGCTCGTCAATACAATCAATGCAAATACCATAAGTACCTTTTTCAATTCTTTGTAACGCATCTTCCAGATATCCGAGAAATTTAGTTTCCCTTTGTGCCCATAAATATAATTTTTCGCGCTCTTGTGCATCTGTACCCTGCTCTGCCATATGAAGAGAATAAGGAGAATTTTCATTAACATACTGACCGGTCGTAGGATCCATCATCTGGTCGCGTAAATTCTGCAGTTGATCTAATATTTCGGTACGCTTTTCAAGAATCACTTTTTTGAACATTTTCAGATCGGCTTTTCCATAGCCCTTAATTCTTTTAATTTTTTTCGTTGGAGAAATTACTTCAACTTCTCTTACGTTCCTTCGTCTGCGTGGAACTTTGACAGCCGTTGTCTTTTTAACAGTTTTAGATTTCGAAGCTGCATTCTTTGCAGTCGTTTTCTTTTTAACAGAAGCACTTTTTTTAGCAGCTGCTTTTTTATCTTTTGTTGTCTTTTTAACCGCAGCCTTCGTAGTTTTTTTTATTTTAGCTTCTGTTTTCTTTTTTTCTATTTTCTTTGCCATTATTTCCTCCCGAAACAATAAATTACTATTCTACTTTATCAATTGCAATAGCACATTCAAATTGTCCGATTTTTAAATTCAGGAGATTACCGGATGTATCTCCGTCAAAAATTATACTATCAGCCAAAATTTCATTTTTGATATATTTTTCGAATTCCTTAATATATTTAGTAAATAATTCGTCCGACCTAACTTTCACATTTATTCTATCCATAACATCAAGTCCCGAATCCTTTCTAAAGTTCTGTACCCTATTCACAAATTCTCTTGCATAACCTTCTGCTATCAATGGTTCATCCAGTTCCGTATCAATGGCAACTGTTATTCCATCGTTCGATTCAACTAGCCAGCCTTCAATTTGAGTACTGATTATTTCAACATCTTCAGGAGCTAAAGTTATTTTTTGATTATCTATTTCAATTTCCAATCTGCCTTCATTTTCAAATTTCTTTATTTCATCGGCTGAAAACGCTTTAATTCTTTCTGCAAGCAATTTCATTATTTTGCCATATTTAGGTCCCAAAGTTTTAAAATTCGGCTTTGCAGATTTGCTCACTATACTGGAATCATCCTCTAATATAATCAATTCTTTAATATTTACTTCCTCCAAAATCACATCTTTCATTTTCTCAACAGCTGCTTTTCGCAAAGGATCAATAGCAACCATTATTTTCTTCAAGGGTTGCCTAACTTTTAAATTGGACTTAGCTCTCATGGAACGGGCAAGATAAACAACTTTTTGTGCTACATCCATGTTAAGATCCAAATCCTTATCTATGTATGTTGGTTCCGGGAATTTAACAAGATGGACAGATTCTTCGCTTTCTATGCCAGTTACTGAGTTTAGATTCTGAAATAATTCTTCCGCAAGAAACGGTGCAAACGGAGATGTCAGTTTAGCAATTGTAATTAAACACTCATATAAAGTTTGGTAGGCTGATATTTTGGACTCACTAATTTCCGATTTCCAAAATCTTCTTCTGTTTCTTCTAACGTACCAATTTGATAGCTGATCAATCGTAAAACTACTAACCGCTCTGGCTGCTTTAGTTACATCATAGTTTTCCATATAATTTTGAAATTCTTCTATCAATGCATTAAGCCGGGAGATAATCCATCGGTCAATCTCAGGACGTTTTTCATAAGGAACTAATTTATCATTTAAGTCAAAATTATCAATATTTGCATAAAGTGCAAAAAATGAATATGTGTTTACTAATGTTCCAAAGAATTTCCTCTGGACTTCACCAATTCCGGTTTCATCAAACAATGTTGTACGCCACGGCGGACTTCCGGTAACAAGATACCAACGGGTTGCATCTGCACCATACTTATCGAATAAATAAAACGGATCAACTGAATTACCTTTCGACTTGGACATTTTCATTCCGTTTTTATCGAGGATTAGCTCGTTTACAATAAGGTTTTTATATGCTATACTATCAAAAAGCATAGTAGCAATTGCATGCATAGTGTAAAACCAACCTCTTGTTTGGTCAATACCTTCGCATATATAATCAGCGGGAAAACTCTTTTTAAAAAGTTCTTTATTCTCGAAAGGATAATGCAACTGGGCAAACGGCATAGAACCCGAATCAAACCAAACATCAATTAATTCCGGCGTACGTTTATATACTTTACCATTCCGTTCAAACATTACTTCATCAACAAAAGGTTTGTGTAGATCAATTTCCTCATCGCTCAACTCACTAACCGGGATCCTTTTACCATCTCTTTCAATATATCCTTCTTTTAATTCTTCTATACTTCCAACTGCAAACATATCATTATCGCTGCTTAACCAAATAGGCAAAGGAGTTGCCCAAAATCTATCACGTGAGAGCGCCCAATCCTTGTTATCTTCCAGCCAATTTCCAAATCTGCCGCTTCCGACTTCAGGCGGATACCAATTGATTGTTTTATTTAATTCAATCATCCTATCCGCAACGGAAGTGGTTTTGATAAACCAAGATTCACGAGCATAATAAATAACCGGCACATCGTCGAAACGCCAGCTAAACGGATATGAATGCACAATAGTTTCTTTTTTATATAAATGTCCGGATTCACGGAGTTTTTGAATTATTAACGGATCGGCATCTTTAACAAACATTCCTTTAAAGTCCGTGACTTCGTCCGTAAATCTCCCTCCTCTTGTAACAGGCTGAAGAAACGGTAAATTATACATTTTTGAAATTTCATAATCGTCTGCTCCAAATGCCGGAGCCATGTGAACAATTCCGGAACCGTCATCTACACTAACGAAATCCGCTTGTACAACAAAGTACCCTTCTCTGTCTACTTCACAATAGTCAAATAATCTTTTGTAATGCTGCCCAACTAAATCTATACCTTTATATTTGTCAACTATTTCATAATCTTGCGTGATGACGGATAATCTTTCTTTAGCTAAAATTAAATATTCATCACCTATTTTAATTTTAACATAGTCAATATCAGCTCCAACCGCTAAGGCAACATTTGAAATTAGAGTCCAAGGTGTTGTAGTCCAAACCAGGAAATATGTCTTACCTTCTTTAGTAAGCTCGGATTCTTCTAACTCCATAACCACATAAACCGAAGGATCTTTTGTTTCTTTATAACCGAGAGCAAGTTCATGGGAAGAAAGGACAGTTTCCGAACGTGGACATTGCGGAACAATTTTATAATCCTTATAAATCAGACCTTTATCAAATAAAGTTTTTAATGCCCACCAAACCGATTCAATGTACGAATTATCACAGGTAATATAAGCATCATCCAAGTTAAGCCAGTAACCCATACGATTGGTCATTTTTTCCCAGAGGTCTTTATAAGTAAAAACAGAATTTTTACATGCGGCATTATATTTCGCCACACCAAATTCAGGAATTTCACTTTTACTTTTTATTCCTAAAGCTTTCTCAACTTCAATTTCTACAGGTAAACCATGCGTATCCCACCCTGCTTTACGCTGAACTCTATAGCCTTTAAGAGTTTTGTAACGACACACCAGGTCTTTTAATGTTCTTGCCATTACATGATGCAAACCGGGTTTACCGTTTGCGGTCGGCGGTCCTTCGTAAAAGGTGAATTGTTTGTCCTCCGGTCTGGAAGAAATACTTTTTGAAAATATTTCATTTTCTTTCCAGAATTTTAATATACCTTCTTCAATCTTCGGATAGTTTATTTTCGATTCGTACTGTTTGAATTTCATTTTATATCTTTTTCAACCTTAATTTTTTATTATTCTCTATCTTCATATTTTTTAATTAAATCTTTTTCTATTTGAATAAGTTCTTTTAATTCTTTTTCAATATTATTTTTTGTATCAATAATTTTTGATGCTTCTTTTTTAGCATCTAATATTATTCCTTCCGCTTTAATTTTAGCTTCCTTTAAAATAAGTTCAGTTTCTTTATCTAAATTTTCTTCAGATTTGGCATTATTAGAATCTTTAATTTTCAATGAATCGTTTTCCCTTTCAAGGAGAATGGTATTTGAGACCGCCATACCAAAGACACCCATCAAACCAAGAGTTATATTTCTTAAGCTATAAAGGATTAACGATTCACTTAGTAATTCATTCGGACCAAAATAATCGCTAAAAAAAGAAATCATTCCAATACTAACAATTGTTGTAGCAATAATAACTGCAAAAACAATTTTTCCGCCGTGTTCCCAGTTTAGAGTAAGATTAATAATCCATCCGCACGCAAAGGCAAAAAGTGAAAGTACGAACCAAACCGAGAAATTTGTAGCTTCGCCTGAGAATAAATTAGTTCCCACAAAATCCGAAGCAAAGATAAATACTCCTAAAAGTATCGGCGCAAGATAGTATATTTTTCTCTTTGTAATCATAAAGCTTTAATCACTTCTTTCATAATAAAGGTCATTTTCGGTTCTGCTTCCATTGCTGTTGCAATAATTTCTTTTACATCAACGGGTTTCAATGTTTCAGGGAAACATTCATCTGTTATAATGCTAAACCCAAGCACTTTCATTCCCATATGATTTGCAATTATATTTTCAGGAATAGTTGACATTCCCACAACATCGGCGCCAATTAATCGCAAAAATCTATATTCTGCTTTTGTTTCCAAATTGGGTCCAGGTACAGCAACGTAAACTCCCTTCTGTATTTTAATTTGATTTTTCAATGCAACTTTTTCTGCCAATTCAATTAACTCTAAATTATAAGGTTCACTCATATCCGGGAATCTTGGTCCCAGCTCGTCTTCATTTTTCCCAATTAGTGGATTATCGCCGAGCAGGTTTATATGATCTACCATAACCATTACATCACCCTTTCTAAACAGGGGATTCATTCCGCCGCAAGCATTAGACACTAACAAAGTTGTTACACCTAAAAACTTCATCACGCGCACAGGGTATGTAATTTGCTGCATCGAGTATCCTTCATAATAATGGAAACGACCTTGCATTGCAACAACTTTTTTACCGTTAATACTGCCAAAAATAAGTTTGCCGCTGTGCGATTCAACTGTTGATAATGGGAAATGTGGTAAATTTGCATAGTCAATTTCATGCTCAATATTTATTTCATTTACCAATCCTCCCAGGCCAGTGCCTAAGATTATTCCAATTCTATATTTATCAGTAGTGATACTTTTAATGGTTTGCATTGTTTCATTAATTTTTTCCATTAAACTACTCATATTAATTTCTCCACAATATCATCAATATTTATTTCGGTATTTTGCTTACTTACATTTTCTTCCACAGGCTTTATTTCATTGCGGGATATTTTCATTTCCAGTAATTCTATTTGTGTTGTTACCATTGCTTTCAGGCGAGATAACAACAATTCTTTTTCTTCACTAAGCTCCGCTACCGATTCTCTAATAAATTTTGCATGCTCTTCAGCTTTCTTTATAATCATATCCCGTTTAAGTCCCGCTTCTTTAATAATTACCGCCTTTTGTTTTTTTGCATCTTCAATTGCTTTGCCGGAAGCTTCCTGAGCTGAAATTAAAGAACGTTGTAATTTTTTTTCTATTTTCTTGTACTCATAAAGTCTGTCTTTAAGTTCCTTCTCCCCTTTTTTAATTCTTTCATTCTCTTGAATTAACTTCTCAATTTCATTAGAAAGTTTCTCTAAATAAGCACGTACTTCTTCTTTATCGTATCCTCTTAATGATTGACTAAATTCCTGGTTTTTTATTCCAAAAGGAGTAAACTTCATTTCTTTTTCCTAATAATTTCTTTTCCCGAATAACGCTGTTCCAATTCTTACAATTGTAGCGCCTTCTTCAATGGCTATTTCATAATCATTAGTCATACCCATCGACAATTCTTTTAGATTAAAGCCATTATAGTTTAGTTTCTCTTTCATTTCTCTTAATTTAATAAAACAATTTCTTAAAATCTTCTTATTCTCCGTAAAAGGAGCCATCGTCATTAACCCACAAAGATTAAGATTAGAAGCTTCAGTGCAAAACAGAGCTATTTCTTTTACTTGCTCAATAGATGACAATCCAAACTTAGTATCTTCATCAGAAGTATTAACTTCAATTAAAATATTTTGGACTTTTTCAATTGCGCTTGCTCTTTTATTTATTTCACCGGCAATTTTAATAGAATCAACAGAATGTATGAGTTCGGCTACTTGAACAACTTCCTTTACCTTATTAGTTTGAAGATGCCCAATAAAATGCCAATTAATATCTTTTGGTAATTCTGCTACTTTCGTTTTCAATTCTTGTGCTTTGTTCTCACCAAAATCTCGCAAGCCTAAATTATAAGCTTCCAAAATCATTTCCACAGGTTTGGTTTTTGAAACCGCTACGAGTTTAATTTCCTCTAAACTTCTACCCGTTTTATTTAAAGCATTAGAAATATTCTTCTTAACAATATTTAAATTTTCGTCAAACATCAATCTAATTTAATTAAGATTGAGAATGTATTTGTTTTATTTTCAAAAATCAACTATAAAAAACAACTTACTCTTTTTTCCAAATAAAAAGGGGCACAAAGCCCCCGTTTAAACTAAAGAATTATTCACAATTAGCTGCAGCCAGTAGTTGCACCGCATGTTTCGCATTTAAGGCATGTACCGTTTCTAACCATAGTCATACTGCCGCACTCAGGGCAAACATCTCCGGTATAACCTTTAATTCTTGCTTGATGTACCAAATTAGCCATCGCTTTAGTTTTACCATCTATTTTTGAAGTTTTTCCGTTTCCATTATTTTCGTTATTATTTTTTGTTTTGGAATGTGTCGGATCCAGTTTAATAACCCTTTCGCTAATAACTTCTTCACTTTCATAATCAGGTTCAATTATTTTCATTCCGGTTGTACAACTATCATCCTCATCTCTTGAAACATGAGCTAAATCATCTCTGCCCAAATAAGAAACAGCCAGCTCACGGAAAATATAATCGATAACTGAAGTAGACATTTTAATACGTTTATTTCCGCTTACTACACCACTAGGTTCAAATTTTGTAAACACAAAGGCATCTACAAATTCTTCTAATGGCACTCCGTGTTGGAGACCGAGTGAAATAGCAATTGCAAAACTATTAAGAAGACTTCTGAATGCAGCACCTTCTTTGTGCATATCTAAAAAGATTTCACCAATTTGACCATTTTCGTATTCTCCTGTTCGGATGTAAACCGTGTTGCCATTTATTTTTGCTTTTTGAGTGTAACCACCTCTTCTATCCGGTAATCTTTTTCGTTTTGCGATATAACGATGGATAATTCTTTCTGCAACTTTTATAATTTCACTTTTTTCTTCATGTTCTTCTACTTCTTCGTAATCTTCTTCCGATACTGTATTTAGCGGTTGCGAAAGTTTAGAACCATCTCTGTAAAGCGCATTTGCTTTTAATCCCAACTTCCATGATTCTAAGTATGCACTTTCAATTTCATCAACAGTTGCTTCGTTAGGAAAGTTTATTGTTTTCGAAATTGCGCCGGATATAAACGGTTGCGCAGCTGCCATCATATTTATATGTGCAGATGGTCTAATAAACCTTGTACCAATCTTCCCGCATTTATTAGCCGTATCAAAAACCGGGTAATGCGCTGTTTTCAAAAACGGAGCACCTTCAACCGTCATTGTTCCGCAAACGTAATCATTAGCTTTTGATATCTGATCCTTTGTAAACCCAATAGTCTCCAAAATATTCAAGTCAAAATCTTGTAATTGTTCATCAGTCAAACCGAGTTTTTCTCTGCAAAATTCTTCACCAATTGTAAACGGATTTATTACGAAATTTAAATCGAAAACGGATGGGAGCATTTTTTCTACTTTAACTAAAATATCTTCCGTAAATCCTTTAGATTTAAGCGAATCCTTATTAATATACGGACAACCTTCTAGAGACCCAATGCCCTTAGCATAGTTAACTATTTCTGCTATCTGTTCACGATTATAACCTAATCTTTGAAGCGCCGGAGGTATAGATTGGTTAATAATTTTGAAATAACCGCCGCCGGCTAATTTTTTAAATTTCACCAATGCAAAATCCGGTTCGATTCCGGTCGTATCACAATCCATGACCAGACCAATTGTACCGGTCGGAGCTAATGCAGTAACTTGGGCATTTCGAAAACCGTATTTCCTTCCCAACTCATTTGCATTATCAGCTTCTTCTCGTGCAGCTTTTAGTAAGTCTGAGGGACAGTATTTAGGATCGATACCAACCGGATAAATAGACAACCCTTCATATTCTTCTTGGGGCACATTATAAGCAGCTCTTTTATGATTCCTTATTACACGAAGCATATTTTCCTTGTTTTCTTCGTACTTTACAAAGGGATCTAATTGCTTAGACATTTCCGCTGATGTAGCATAAGCCCGCATATGCATTATAGCAGTTACAGCTCCTGTTATTGCCATTGCTTCTTTACTGTCATATGGAATACCTTGACGCATAAGTAGTGAACCTAAATTTGCATATCCTAGTCCTAAAGTTCTATAATCGTAGCTATTCTGCGCAACCTCTTTACTTGGGAATTGTGCCATCAAAACACTAATCTCCAAAACTACAGTCCAGATTTTTGTTGCATGTTTGAAAGCTTTAATATTAAATATTTCTTTTTTAGTATCGTAAAATTTAACTAGATTTAGTGATGCAAGGTTACATGCCGTATTATCCAAAAACATATACTCGCTGCAAGGATTTGAAGCTCTTATTGGACCGCCAGCAGGACATGTATGCCATTCATTTATAGTTGAATGATATTGTAATCCTGGGTCAGCAGATGACCAAGCCGCATAAGCTATCTGTTCCCAAAGGTTTCTTGCTTTTAATGTTTTTGAAGGATTAGGCAGTCGATCTTCTTTTTTAGCTTTTTCAAGCTCGGTTCTCCAATATAAATTCCAGTTTCCATCATTAACCACAGCTTGCATAAAATCATTTGTAACCCTAACCGAGTTATTTGCATTCTGTCCTGAGACAGTAGCATAAGCTTCCGAATTCCAATCAGCGTTATAAACCGGAAATTCTATAGAAGTAAAACCTAGCTTAGCTAATTGGATTACTCTATTTATATAATTATCCGGAATGAATACTTTTTTTGCATTAATTATTGCTTGTCTTAGTTTTTTGTTTTTAATTTTGCTAAATCTATCATTTTCCGGATGCTCCGCATAGCAAGCTTTCATAATATTATTCAAATGGATATTATTCAGATGGGACCCCGTAACTAAAGCCGCAACTTTTTGTTCTTCTCTGTCTTTCCAATTTATATATTCTTCAATATCCGGATGATCAATATCTAGTGTAACCATTTTGGCAGCTCTTCTTGTCGTCCCGCCTGATTTTATTGCTCCTGCCGATTTATCACCTATTTTCAAGAAAGACATTAGCCCGGAAGATTTGCCGCCGCCACTTAGCGGTTCATTAGCACCCCGCATATTAGAAAAATTACTACCGGTTCCTGATCCGTATTTGAATAACCTTGCTTCTCTCACCCATAAATCCATTATACCGCCTTCATTAACAAGATCATCATCAACTGATTGAATAAAGCATGCATGCGGCTGCGGATGTGTATAGGCATCCACAGATTTTTTTAATTCACCGGTTTTGTAATCCACATAATAATGCCCTTGCGCTGGTCCATTAATCCCATAAGCCCAATTTAATCCTGTATTAAACCATTGAGGACTATTAGGGGCGGCAAATTGATTTGCCAACATAAAAACTAATTCATCATAAAAAGCTAAAGCATCTTCTTCCGTATCAAAATATCCACCGTTCCAACCCCAGTATGTCCATGTGCCTGCTAAGCGGTGAAAAACTTGACGGGAATCCGTTTCAGATGAATATCTATCTTTTTCAGGTAACTCATTTAGTCTATCAATATCTGCTCTAGATGGTTGCAGCCATTTTGGTATATTCTTCTCTTTGACTTTCTTTAATAGTTTTGGGACCCCCGCTTTTCTGAAATATTTTTGTGCAATTATATCGGTCGCAACTTGAGACCAACTCTTAGGAACATTCACATCTTCCATTCTAAAAACAATTGTTCCATCAGGGTTTTTAATTTCAGACGTTCTATTTATAAATTCAACGGTTTCTAAAGGATCATGTCCTTCTTTAGTGAAAAGACGGGGTATTTTCATGGTTACCTCAACAAATAATAGAGTTAAAAAATCAAATTTTTATGAACGGTATTGCCAACCTTAATTGACAAGAAAAGTACAGCAAATGATTTGTTTGTACTTAAATTTGGGACTTGAAATTTAATCAAATACCTGAGAAAATCAAATTATTAATTGGAAAAATTAGGCAATTGATTAATAAATATCGCTAACTTATTACATTTCAAATAGTTAATTTTATTTTTTTTTCTAAATCAAAAGTATGATCATTTTTAGTATTGGAAAATAGATTGTTTTAACGATTAAAAAGATAAATAAGTCCCTTTCTTTTAACGTTTTGTGAAAAATAATAGCTGCGAATTAATTATTTTACAAGAGATATCGGTTTGTAAATTGAAAGATACAAACATTTACCATGTAAATTACATTTTAGATTATTAACTTTTGGTTTACGATTTTTATTAAAGATGTATGAGGTATATATGAAATATCAAAGATCAGCCGGCATTTTACTACATCCTACATCACTTCCGGGAAAATTTGGAATAGGTGATCTCGGAATCGATGCTTTTACATTTATAGATTTTCTTAAAGCAAGTGGTCAAAGCTTATGGCAGGTTTTTCCACTTGGACCAACTGGATTTGGAGATTCTCCATACCAATGTTTTTCTGCATTTGCGGGTAACCCTTTATTAATTAGTTTGGAATTACTTTATAAAGATGGATTATTAAATGATTCGGATATCTCTAATCTTCCTCAATTTGATCCCCATAAAATTGATTACGGTGAGATAATTAAAATTAAATATAAGCTTTTTGAAAAAGCATTTGCAAATTATGTTGAAGATGGAAAACAGTTGCAAAATGAATGCGGGTCATTTTGTGATGACAATAATTATTGGCTTGATGATTATGCAACATTTATGGCTCTTAAAGATTTTCATGGAGGTAAAGCGTGGAATGAATGGGGAAAAGAGTTTAAGTTCCGGGATGCAGAAAAACTTAAAACTTGGAAAGACAAAAATAATCTGAAAATTGATTATCATAAATTCCTTCAATATATCTTCTATAAACAATGGACAAGTTTGAAGCAATATGCTAACGAAAAGGGAATAAAAATAGTTGGCGACTTACCTATTTTTATTGCTTATGACAGCGCTGATCTTTGGTCCAACAAATCCTTATTTTCTGTTGATAAAAATGGCAACCTTGAAACTGTTGCCGGCGTACCTCCGGATTATTTTAGCCCGACCGGTCAGCTTTGGGGCAATCCTCTATATAAATGGGATTTAATGGAGAAAAATAATTTTGCATGGTGGAAAAAACGTCTTTCAAAAATGTACGAATTTGTTGATATTGTTAGAATTGATCATTTTAGAGGACTTGATGCATTCTGGGAAATTCCGGGTGACGCTCCAACAGCTGAAAAAGGAAGATGGGTTAAAGCTCCTGGTGAAAAATTATTTAAGGAAATAAGAAAAGAATTAGGTGATGTTCCTATCTTGGCAGAAGATTTAGGTGTTATAACAAAAAGCGTTGAAGAACTCCGTGATAGCTTCGGATTTCCCGGTATGAAAATCCTTCAATTTGCATTTGGTAAAACCGGAGATAAAAATTTTCTACCGCATAATCATATTAAAAATTGCGTGGTCTATAGCGGCACTCATGATAATGACACTACGCGAGGTTTTTTTGAGACAGAAAAGAATAATAACAGTGGTATTTATCAATGGGCACAAAAATATCTAAATTATTATGGTGATGATATGGTTCATGAAATTATCAGAACCGCTTATGCTTCGGTTGCCAACATAGTTATAATTCCAATGCAGGATATTTTAAATTTAGGAACCGATGCACGCATGAATTTCCCGGGCAGACCGGGAGGAAATTGGACATGGCGATTTAGCTGGGATCAAATTACCGACAGCTTAACAGCTCATTTTAATGAAATGACAAAGTTATATGAAAGACCCCCAAAAAAAATCAAAAAAGAAGAAATAGAAGTTGCCGACAAATAAAAGGAATGTCTAATGTTAAACTATTTTAAAGATATATTTCATAATGATCATTCAATCAAGGAAGACCAACAACCCGTTGATAAAAATAAAAAAATACAAATAGCCACATGCGCTCTTTTTTTGGAAGTTGCAAATGCAGATGATAATTTTGATCCTCTTGAACTTGAAAAGATTATTTCAATTATGGAAGAAACTTTTAATTTAAGCAGAAGTGAAGTTGATGAATTATTAAAACTTTCAAATGAGTCAGTTGAAAACAGTGTAAGCATTTATGAGTTTACAGATGTGATAAACAAAAGTTTTTCTCATGATGAGAAATATAACATAATGCTTAATCTTTGGAGATTAGTTTTTATTGACAAATATCTGCATAAATATGAAGAATATACACTAAGAAAAATTGCAAATAATCTTAACTTGGAACATAGAGATTTTATAAATGCAAAATTACAAGTTAAAAAAGAGTTAAAATTAGAAGAATAAATATAAGCCAAGCTTTTTAAGAAAACTTGGCTTATTTTAATAATTACTCAGCCATCAAAGCGGCTATTGATGCGGTGTTTACAATATCTTCAACATTACAACCCCGGCTCAAATCGAATAGCGGTTTTTTAAGTCCTTGTACAATTGGGCCAACAGCCTCTGCTCCGCCTAGTCTTTGTGCAATTTTGTACCCAATATTCCCGGCTTGCAGATCGGGGAAAATCAATACATTTGCACGACCGGCAACAGGGCTACCCGGGGCTTTCTTTTGTCCTATGGAATCAATAATAGCTGCATCAAACTGAAGTTCGCCGTCAACATTAATATCCGGTCGTTTAGTTTTAACCAAATTTGTTGCTTCAACAACTTTATCAATCAACTCATGCTTAGCGCTTCCTTTGGTAGAGAAAGACAGCATAGCAACATATGGTTCTTCGCCGGTTAGCTTTTTATGATTATCTGCAGTTGATATTGCAATATCGGCTAATTGGTTAACGTCAGGATTCGGAACAACCGCACAATCTGCAAAACTAAAAACGCGCTGCGGAAAAATCATCAAGAACAAACTGGAAACAATCGAAATTCCTTCCGGCATTCCAACGCATTGTATTGCCGCTCTCAAAACATCGGCAGTCGGTGAAGCAGAACCTCCTACGGAAGCATCTGCTAATCCCTCTTTAACCATCATAGCTCCGAAAAACAATTTGTCTTTCACAGTTTCACGAGCTTGCTCTATCGTTATACCTTTATGTTTTCTTAAATTAAAAAAGATATTTGTGAAGTCGGAAAGCTTTTCAGACTTTTCCGGGTCAATTATTCTTACTCCGTGAAGATTAACATTTAATTTTTCCGCATCGGAAAGAATTTTTTCTTCATTTCCAATAGTTATAACATTCGAAATATTTTTATTTATTAGCTCTGCTGCTGCTTTCAAAACTCTCTCGTCGTGAGATTCCGGCAGAACTATTGTTTTTTTTCTGCTTGCTGCTTTTAATCTAATATCATCCAGAATTTTTAATTGCGACATTTTTGCCCCTCATTTATTTAATTTATTTATGTAAAATTAACCAAATTTCAGATTGTTTTGTCGTATTTTTTTTAATAATTTATTTCAAATAATGAATTTTCTGAGCATTTCTTTTATATTTATATTTCTTAATGAAAATGAGTGAACTAATTTATGTCTTTAAGCAATCTCACCTTAAATAAAATAGGAAAATTAAGTGCGTCTGTAGTTACTATAATTTTCTTATTGTATCTCGGATATGTTTTCTCGGATATAATAATAATGTTGGCAATATCATTTTTAATTGCTCTAATTTTTAATCCTTTAGTAACTTGGCTGGAAGAACACGGGGTGAATCAACTTGTCTCAGTTCTGTTGATTTTTCTAGCAACGGGTATAGTTATATTTTTTGCCTTATCAGTTTTTGTTCCAAAAATTATTTTCCAGATGAATGCAATTTCCAAAAGTTTAAATAGAGAAGATATTAATTCCTTCATAAAAAATCTTGAACAGCAAATTAGTCTTTACTTACCATTCATTAATTCTGAAAATTTAATCGAGAAGATCAACGAAGTTGCCTCATCATTTTTATTGGGATCAATAAATAACCTCAGTGATATTCTGACAAGTATTTTTTCGGTCGTGGCAATTTCTGTTATTGTACCGTTTATGACATTCTTTTTACTAAAAGATAAAAACAAAATAGTTAAGGGTATTATTAATATTGTACCAAATAAATATTTCGAAATGTCGTATTGGGTTATGAAAACAATTTCGCATCAGCTTGGAAGATATGTTAGGGGCTGGATTTTAGATGCATTTATAGTAGGTACTCTTGTTGCTATGGGATTAACAATCTTAGGAATAAAAAACTCAATATCCATTGGCTTAATAGCCGGTATTGGACATTTAATTCCTTATTTTGGTCCAGTTATCGGTGGACTTCCGGCAATAACAATTTCGCTGCTTCAGTTCGGCGATTTTTCCAAATTGCTCAGTATTGTAATCTTATTTACAATAATATATTCTTTCGATAGCGGTTATCTACAGCCCAAATTATTTTCAATGGCAACAAATTTTCATCCGTTGATGATTATACTTTTAATACTTATAGGCGGGCAGCTTTACGGAATATTAGGAATGCTATTAGCTGTTCCCACAGCAACGGTTATTAAGACAGCTGCAAGGGAAATTTATTATGCATATAAAAATTACAAGATAATTAAAACTTAATCATACACGATAGTAATTATTACTATATTTTTCTAAAAATTTTATAACGGTCGCAATTATGGAAATTCAATTTATTGGTGCAGCCAGAACAGTTACAGGATCTATGCATTATGTTAAAGCAAACGGTGCTAAATTTCTGGTGGATGCAGGTCTTTACCAAGGGAAAAGAAAGGAAGCATTTGAAATTAACAGAACTTTCAATTACTTCGATCCGGCAGAAATAGATTTTGTTATCTTAACTCATGCACACATAGATCATTCAGGTAATTTACCGTCTTTAGTAAAAAAAGGTTTTACCGGAAATATTTATACTACATTTGCTTCGAGAGACCTTTCTTCTGTTATGTTAAGAGACAGTGCTCATATACAAGAAAAGGATATTGAATATGTGAATAGAAAAAGAGAACGGAAAGGACAGCATCCTTTTGAACCGCTTTACACCAAGCAAAACGTAAAAGATACAATGGATTTATTTGTTGGAGTTAATTATCATCGCGAAGTTGAAATTGGTCCGAATATCAAACTTTCATTTGCCGATGCCGGACACATCTTAGGCTCTGCCGTTACATACCTAACAATTAAGGAAAAAGGTAAAATACTTCATGTTGGTTTTTCGGGGGATTTAGGAAGACCTAATTTACCGATTTTGAAAGATCCCGAAAAAATTCCTGATGTGGACTATTTTATTAGTGAAAGCACCTACGGTGGAAGAGTTCACGATAATCCGCTGCATTCTGAAGAAACTTTAGCCGAAGTTATGAGGAAGGCTTATAAAAGAAAAGCTAAGGTAGTAATACCGGCTTTTAGCGTTGGAAGAACACAAGAACTTGTTTATGCTTTACATAGGATTTTCGAACAGCACAAAGCAGAACGAATTCCAGTTTACGTCGATAGTCCCCTCTCGGTTAACGCCACCGAAGTTTTTAGATTACATCCCGAATGTTTCGATAATGAAACGGCAGAATTCCTGGTAAAAAACGAGGATCCATTTGGATTCAACAAACTAACATATATAAAGGATGTAGAAGATTCAAAAAGGTTAAATGATATACCAGGACCTCTGGTTATTATTTCCAGTTCGGGTATGTGCGAGTCCGGCAGAATTCAGCATCATTTAAAAAATAATATTGAAGACCCTAACAACATAGTTCTAATTGTCGGTTATTCCGCTCCTTACACTTTAGGAAGAAGAATAGTAGAGAAAAATGAAACTGTTAAAATTTTTGGTGAAGAATATAAACTTAATGCTGAAGTTATAGTTATGAATTCATTCAGTGCTCATGCAGATTCAAATGAATTACTGGCTTATTGTAACCAGTTTGATAAAGGAAGGTTACAAAATATCTTTTTAGTTCATGGAGATTATGACCAACAACAAAAATTTAAATCTAGTCTACTGGAAAATAATTTTAGGCGAGTTTCAATTCCTGAAAAAGGTGATGTTTTTAACATTTAGCATCGGGATTTTATTATTTCAGCTCTCGGGTTGTGAAAGAACTGAAATTAACGAAATAACCGATACCGGTAAACCACCGGAGACACCTTTCGGATTAAAGATAAGCTATGCTTTTGATGGGACAATAGGAATTGAATGGATTGCAAATAATGAATCTAATTTGAAAGGATATAACATTTACAGGTCTGACGGTGATACATTAAATTTTAGAAAAATTGGTTTTACCACCTCTAATTTTTACGATGACGACTCGTTACAATATGATAAGTTTTACTATTATAAAATAAATGCAGTTAATATTTTTGAGAAAGAAAGTAGTTTAACTAAATTTGTTGATGCAGAGCCAATTAATAAATATATCCCTTTTATTGCTCGTGAAGTAACAGCTAATGCAAGAAATTGGGAATCAAGTCAATTAATCTACGTCCATTGGATCCCCTCATCGGAATCAGATATAAAAAATTATCTTATTTTTCGTGATACAGCACCCAATTTTTTAACATCTGTCGATAATCTATTGGATTCCAGCAGAACATATTTTTACTCAGATACTACAAACTTAAAGTTACTTGTTAGATATCATTATAAAATTATAACACAAGACAAAGGCGGATTAAAAAGTAAAGCAAGTCAAGAGGCTTCCGATTTCCTTTTAGATAAACCAATCCCCGTATTTCCATCTAATAATTCTAATGTTAACTATTTTAATACTTTTACCGTAAGAACAGCTTCCCTTCCGGCAAATTACAAACTACAGATAAGAAGTAACATCATTACCGGTATTTTGAAAGAGATTAACTTTTCGAGTGAGGAAGAGCGGAGGAATATTAAAGTGAACCTGGACCAGTTTACTTTTGAACCGTTTAAGACTTATTACTGGCAAGTATTTACGTATACTTCAGATAATTTTGACCCGAACAGTTTTAGCGAAACATATAGTTTTACTATAATTCCAAGTAATGGGAAATAGATTTGAAAAAGTTACTGGTAAAATTATTTTGTCTTTCTATTTTTCCATCAATTTTATTTGGACAGATAAACAGAGACAGCGTTAGTTTTATCCTTAATAGTTACAAATTTAAGTCTTTAAGTTCAGCTTTTACGAAACAATTAAATACAACTAATCTAAATTCCGGGCTAAGATATCATTTTAAGAATAGTAACTTTTTTTTTGGTTTTAACGAACGCTATCTTTCAACGGTTTTCAAATCAAGCTCAAAGAACATAAGGGATGAACAATATTTATCATTATTAGGCGAGTACAACCTTTCCCCTCTGCTAAAAATAGGATTGCATACTACAAATAATATCTTTTCGGATAACAGAAAGATTGCAATTAACGAAGCATCTATTCTTCATTCTTCCGTTTATGTTAAATTTATTCCATTATCAAAAATCCGATTTATCTCATTTGGAGGATTATCGGTCAACAGGCAAATTGCTGAAAATGATAAAGGATTCTTATACGGGCTCGAAGCGGTAATGGACAAACGAAAATTTAGCGATTTTAGTATTGAGTCCTTCTTAAAGCTTCAAAACGAAGACATATCACCCAGGAAAAATACATTACGGTTATTTAATTTTACCATCACAAATTCATTTCAAAATGATTTTAACAATTCAATATCGGCAAAGTTTTTCGAAACAAGAAGAGATTTTTATTTTAATGCCGACTCACTCTTGCAAAGAGAATTCAATATTACTAATAATATTCAAAGCAGAGTTGCAAAGAATTATTTAATCGAAGACAGGGTTTTTTATTCGTCCATGAATTCGAATTTTACTTTTGGTTTAATCGGCAAAATATTTCGCCGCGATATAAATAGAAATACACGCTACATCACAACTGCTAATATTACGGAATCAACTTTCGACTCCAAAATAGAAGAGTTCAAATTAAACTTATCGGGAATGCTGGGGTATAACACCGGATTATTAAACACATTGTTTAAATTTGAATATTCGGAACGAACTGAAAAACACAATGCGAACAGAATTGAGGGAGCAAACGAAATTTTTTACGAGGAAAGACAAACGTCGGAATTTAGGAAAAATAATCAATCACAGTTAGCAAATCTATCCGGAGCAATAAGCTATAAATTTTCACCTAAAGATAGATTTTCTTTAAGCATATTGCATAGAAAGTTAGCTTATGATACCCCAAGCGAACAAAACTATGATGATAGAGACGAGCTTTTAACAATATTGCGAATATTATATTCAAGAAAATTTAGTCCTATTTTTAACTTCTATATTAATTTGGAAGGAAGTTCTAACCATATAGTTTATATTTTTGCACAGCGGAGTTCTAATAATAATATTCGTCGCGTTTTGAAACTTTCTACGGGCGGAAATTTCACAACCGACTATTTAACTTCTAAAAATTCTGCGGAAGTTTCTGCTAATTATACCGTATATGATTTTGAAGATATTATTCCGAATGTAAAAAGTTTTTCATTCCGCCAATTTGCATTTAGAGATTCAACTAATTTAAAGATTATGAGAAATATTTATTTCTCATTAAACGGGTATGTTAAGTTTTCTGAACAAGGAAATTTTAAATGGACAAATTTCACAAGCAAACCGGAAAGATTTTTAGCTGAGTATTTTGCAATACCAAAAATAGGCTTTCAACATTCAAACTTATTAATGAATTTTGGTATTCGTTTATTTACACTAACTACATTTAAGTATAATAAAAATAATGTTAAGTTTAAAGATTCGAATTATAGAAGTCTGGGCCCTTTAGTCGAATTAAAATATTTAATCGGTTCGCGATTATTAATTAATTTGAACGGTTGGTACGAATTTATTAAATCGGAATCTAACGCAAAAAAGGAAATTGCTAATTTAAATCTAAACCTTAGCTGGAATATTTAAAATCTAAACTTAACTTGAAAAGTTTCGAATCTACCTTTATCTTATTCAGGCAATTATTTAATTTTATTTAGAAAGTGCATGACAGAAAATATACCCTCAAAAATATATAAAAAATCCTTCCCGAGCGATCCTGATCTTCTGCCTGAAATAGAAGATTTTATAATGGAAAAGGTTACCGAAGCTAGTTTAGATAAAAAAAAATTAAGTAACTTAGCACTTTCTGTTGCCGAGGCTACATCAAATGCCATTATGCATGGCAATAAAGCCGATAAGGATAAAAATGTTTATATAGAAATAAAAATCCTTCCTGATAAAATTGATATCGTTATCCGGGATGAAGGAGGAGGATTTACACTTGAAAATGTTCCCGACCCAACTCTACCTGAAAATATTCTTAAAGACAGCGGAAGAGGTATTTATATTATGCGTTCATTCTTAGATGATCTTAAATTCGACTTTTCCTCAAAAGGAACAACTTTAACCCTTTCGGTAAACAGATAGTCAGTTCCTTTTTTTTCCTAAAATAATTTTATTTTTTCCTTGAAAAATTACTTTATCCTATAAAAAAATTTCTTTTTTGCCGCAAACCTTAATGACAATTGAAGTAAATCTTCCTATATTTAAGATGTTAATATCCAAAAATATTCTTTTCAAATAATTAGAGGAGCAAGTTATGGCACGAAAAAAAATTGCACTTATCGGTGGTGGTCAAATTGGTGGTGTAATGGCACAATTGTTTGCTACCAGACAATTAGGCGATGTCATTCTTTTTGACATAGTAGAAGGATTACCTCAAGGCAAAACCTTAGATATTCATGAAGCATCCAGAATTGACAGATTTGATATGAAATTAAAAGGGACGAACGATTATAAAGATATTGATAATGCTGATATAGTGATAATTACTGCCGGACTTCCGCGTAAACCGGGAATGAGCAGAGAAGATTTGCTTACAACCAATGCAAAAATTATGACCAGCGTTGCTAAGGGAGTTAAGGAACATGCACCAAATTCTATTGCAATAATTATTTCGAACCCTCTTGATACGATGGTAACACTGTTTCAGAAAGTTACCGGTTTCCCTACAAACAGAGTTATTGGTCAAGCAGGAGTTTTAGATTCATCAAGATTTTCTTCATTTATAGCTTGGGAACTTGATGTATCTGTACAAGATGTTAACGCAATGGTTCTTGGCGGACACGGTGACAGTATGGTTCCGCTGTTAAGATATGCAAATGTAAATGGTGTTCCGGTTATTGAAATGCTTGAAAGAAAATATGGTGATGTTGCTAAGGCTAAAGAAGTTATGGATGCTATGGTTCAAAGAACTAAAAAAGCCGGCGGTGAGGTGGTTGGTTTATTGAAAACCGGATCAGCGTTTTACTCTCCCGCTGCTGCTGCAACTACAATGGCAAAATCAATTCTGCTTGATGAGAAAAGATTACTACCCTGTAGCGCTTACCTTAAAGGAGAATACGGTGTTGACGGATATTTCATTGGTGTACCGGCAGTTCTCGGCGAAAATGGCATTGAGAGAGTAGTTGAATTAACACTTAATGATGAAGAACAAGCAGCATTTGATAATTCCGTAGCGGCAGTTAAAAACTCGGTTGCAAATCTTGAAAAATTAGGTTTTTAACTTCAGAATTATATATTAATAAAAGCCCGATCATTTTTCAAAGTTGGGCTTTTTTATATTTATATTTTCACTTCTTTTTTCTCCCCAACCCGGCACAATTTAACAACTAAGAATTTTGAAGAAATTTAGTTTATATATGATTTCATTTAAAATAAAAAATCCGGCAAAAGCCGGATTTAATTAATTTTAATTTAGAATCATCTAACCACCAAGACTTTCATAAACACTAACAAATCTTCTGTTATTTCTTTTCTTTTCAAATTTCACAAATCCGTCTGTAACAGCAAAAAGTGTATCGTCCCCGCCTCTCATTACATTATTGCCAGGATGAAACTTAGTTCCTCTTTGTCTAACTAAAATAGTGCCTGACGAAACTTTCTCGCCGCCGAACCGTTTTACTCCAAGATATTGAGGATTACTGTCACGCCCGTTTCTCGATGATCCTTGTCCTTTTTTATGTGCCATTATTCACTCTCCTCAACTGTTTCTTTCGGTTTTGATGCTCTTGGTTTACTGATTTTAGTAACTTCTATTCTGGATAGCTGTTGTCTATGACCGTTTTTAACTCTGTATGATTTTCTTCTTTTTTTCTTGAATACAATTACTTTATCATCTTTAAGATGCTCCAGAACTTTTGCTTGAACTTTAACGCCTTTCACCAATGGAGCACCAATTTTTGTTGCTTTTCCATCTGAAAAAATAAGTACAGAATCAAAAGTTACTTTTTTATCAACTTCAGATGACAGACGCGGGACATAATATTTCTTATTTTCTTCAACTTTAAACTGTGACCCGGCTATATCAACAACTGCAAACATGAATTTCTCCTAATCTTTTAATTTCGAGCCTTAAAGTTATAAAAATAATATAATTATGTCAATTTCTTACTTAATTAATTAACCTTTTTCTTCAAGTCTATTTTGCGATTAATGTATAGACCATAATCTTTCAATTCAGGCTCATAATCCTCCTCAAACAACTTAGATGAGATAATAAAGTCTGCTGTAGACCTATTACAAGCCGTAGGAACATTATATAAGGCTGAAATTCTAAGTAATGCCTTTACATCAACATCGTGAGGCTGCGGTTCCATAGGATCCCATAAAAAAATAAAAATATCAATTTCACCTTCTGCAATTAAAGCACCAAGCTGTTGATCACCGCCCAAAGGACCAGATTTTAGTTTTGTAACAACTTTGTTGGATTTTACATCAAGTTTGGTTTTATTTTTTTTAAATATTTCTTCAATCATTGAACCTGTTGTACCGGTACAAATAATCTTGTGTTCATCCAATGATTCTATATTCCACTCAACCCATTCGGCTAAATCCTTTTTTCTATTGTCATGGGCAACTAATGCAATAGTTTTTTGATATTTCATTACAACCTCTATTTACAAAATGATATTTTGTGGAACAATGTATACATACAATTTGATTAAGCAAAATTAAGTTTTTGTTAACAATCAAAAATTTATATTACTCTAAATTCCAAACGTTTATTTCTTAATAATAAATTAAACTGAACTTAATTTTAGGTTAACATACGCTGGATAAATTTCCATCAAAATAAATAAAATAAATGCGCGCAACTATTTTGAGAATTGCTGTTCAATATAAAAAGTATGTAAGTAATTATAAATAAAATTCCCATGATTTATAAAAATAAAAGATATTGTTAAAATTAAATCTATTACTATTTAAGTAAATAAATGAAAAAATTTTATTGGGGAACCGCTACTTCTTCTTTCCAAATCGAGGGAAATATTAAGAATGATTTTACGGAATGGGAAACACTTGGGAAATTCAAGAATAATGGATCAAATCCCTTGTACGAAAACGGAAGTAATCATTGGTTAAACTGGAAAAAAGATTTCGATTTAATAAAAGAGCTGAATCAAAATTCATATCGTTTTTCTATTGAATGGGCAAGAGTAGAACCTGAGAGGAATAATTATTCCCAAAATGCACTCAATCAATACTCGGAGATGATTGATTATCTTCGTCAACTAAACATTGAACCGTTTTTAACGTTAAATCATTTCTCACATCCAAAATGGTTTCATGAATTAACTCCATGGCATAAAAAAGAATCTATTTCTTCCTTTTGTGAATTTGCCAAAATAATAATTGATCTTTTTTCAGACAGAGTCAATTATTGGATATCATTTAATGAACCTATTGTTTGGGCTTTAGCCGCATACGGTGATGCAAAATTTCCTCCAGGAATTAGAGATTTAAAGTTTATGATGGAAGCAATTAAAAATATGATGGAAGCTCATGTATGTATTTATGATTATCTGAAAAAGAGAAACAATAAAGCAAAATTAGGTATTGCAAAACATTTTATTGTTTTCAAAGAAGGACGGAATTGGTTTTTATTAGATAAAAAAGTTACAAATCGTATAGATGTTTTTTTTAATAAAATGTTGTTAAATGCGTTCCGGGAAAATCGGTTAGCTCATTGGTTTCCAACAGTCCTTAAATATGATTCACCTATTAAATTAGATAACAAAATCGATTTTTGGGGAATTAATTATTATTACAAAATATATGCTCAATTCAAGTTTAATTTTAAAAATCCATTTTTCCTTTTCCCCAAAGAACCTGCAACCGATATGGGCTGGGAAATTTACCCAAAGGGACTTAAGAAAATTATTAAACTAGTTACTGAAACCGGTAAGGAAATATTTATTACTGAAAACGGTATAGCGACTAACGACGAAGGACTACGTAAAATGTTCATTAAGAAACATTTAAAAGTAGTTAACAAAGCTAGAAGCAAATATAATATTAAAGGTTACTTTTATTGGAGTTTGATAGACAACTACGAATGGTTGAAAGGAAAATCAAAAAGGTTTGGGCTTGTAAGAATTGATTACGAAAATAAGTTTGAGAGAATTATAAAGCCAAGCGGATTTTATTATGCTAAGCTAATTAAGAAATATTCAAATAGGAAAGTTATACTACCGGTTAACAAATAAAATACAAATAGATTCCTACAAATTAAAAGGGAACAAAATGGAATATTTTATAGTTATAATTTTTACTTTAGTCATATTATTCGGATTGTCTTATCAACTATTGTCCGTAATCTTATTTAAGAATGAGTTCAATAAAAGAAATGATATTGAGATAAAAAAAAATAAAAGTTATCCGTTTATCAGCATATTAAAACCAATCAAAGGAATTGATGATCAATTAGAAGATAATTTAATATCATTCTTTGAATTGGATTACCCGAACTATGAAATTATTTTTGGTTTACATTCGTATAACGATCCCGCTTTAAGAATAATAAAAAAATTAGTAAAATCATTCCCAAGTGTAAAAGCTAAAATAATAATTAACAGTTTCCGGATAGGGTTAAATCCTAAAATCAATAATTTATACAATATGTATCCAAGCGCCGAAGGTTCTTTAATATTCATCAGCGATAGTAATACAAGTATTGAACGTAATTTTTTAAAACTATTGGAAAATGAATTTGAAGACAAAAATATTGGTCTGGTTACCGCAACCATTCGTGGAATCGGAGCAAAAAACCTCTCATCCTTAATGGAAAATATTCACCTTAATACATTTTTATCTCCAAGCGTCTTTGCAGCTTCACGGATAGCTAAAATTTCCATTGTTATAGGCAAAGCAATTTTAATTCCTAAATATCTTTTGGAAAAAATCGGAGGGTTTGAAGCATTTAAAAATTATTTAGCGGAAGATTACTTAATGGGAATTAAAGTTATGGAAATGGGTTATAAAATAAGAACCGCACCTGTTCTTGTTAATAACATAAATGAAAAATGGACATTAAAAAAATTCTTAAACCGTCACTCACGCTGGGCAAAAATGCGGGCAAAAATTAAAATTACTACATATCTGCTGGAATCATTATCAAATCCGATTTCTTCCAGTTTTATTCTTGCGCTTCTATTGCACAACGAATTAGGTATAATTCAATTTATTACAGTATCGATAGTTAAATCTTTAATCGACTCAGTAAGTTTAAGACTAATAAAATCTGATATAAAAACGTATCAACTAATAGTGATTCCAATAAAAGATTTAATAATCGGTCTGCTGTGGTACATCCCATTTATTAATTCTAGAATAAGTTGGAGAAATAATCATTTTACAATTCAAAAAGGTTCATTACTTCAGCCTTTTTTAACTAATCTTAAAATATAAAGAAAAGTTTTTTTTAATTACTAATTAAGGATAACAGAATGTCAAACAACACTTTAAAATTATATGAAGAAATTTATAATTCCGGTTATTTAGCTTTTGATGAAGAACCAGGAGAAATTTTAGTTGAAGATTTAATAACTGAAATGTCCAAGCAAGATTTTTCTGAAGTTTTCGGAAAACCTGTTAAACATTTCGATACAATAATTATCAGCGATATTCATTTGGGCAGTAAACTATCTCGTGTAAGTTCATTGCTTAAGTTGTTTAAAAAAAACGAGTTTGATAGGTTAATAATCAATGGCGATATATTTGATTCGATTAACATGCAACGGTTAAGTAAAAAGCATTGGAGACTTCTGAGTATGTTAAGAAAATTAACTTCGGATGATAAGAAAACCGAAGTTATTTGGATACGCGGCAATCACGATGGTTATTCAGATTTACTTACGCAATTACTGGGTATTACGGTATTTGACGAATATTTATTTGAGTGGGATAAGAAGAAGGTTTTAGTAATGCACGGCGATGTTTTTGATGTTTTTACAAGTAAATATCCCTTAATTTCTGATATAGCAGACATTATTTATAAATTAACAATTTACTTCGATCCGACAAACATGAGAATCAGTAAGTGGTTAAAGCGAAATTCCAAAGCATTTTTAAGGAATATTCAGATCGTTCGCGAAAGAGCCGCTAAATATGCAAAGCATCGTAATGCAGACATAGTTATCTGCGGTCACACTCACTATGCTGAAGAAGCAGATATAAACGGTATTAAATATTTTAATTCCGGAAGTTGGACGACTAATCCAAGTTATTTTATAGGTTTTACAAAAAATGACGTTCAATTGGTTGAATTTTTTAATTCCGATATTTAATAAAACTTACAAGTATTAGAATTTTACCGTTCTGAGGATATATTTAGAATGCATTGGTTAATCTTGATTTTATCGGGAATAATGGAAGTAGGTTGTATAATAAGTCTTAAATCTGCCGCAGGATTTACAAAATTCCCGCCAATAATTACTTATACGTTATTTGGTTTTTTGAGTGCATTCTTGTTTTCCACGTCGTTAAAATTTATTCCGTTAGGTATGGCATTTTTAATTTGGGTAGGTATTGCAACAATAGGAATAATTTTATATGAATCACTTCTTTTGAATAAACATTACAGTTTATTTGACTTCCTATTCATGTTATTGATTTTAATCGGAATAACCGGATTAAAATTCTTTCAAACAAAGTGAAATGATTGTGTATAACAATTAATTATTTCCATATTGAAATAAATCCTTCCCTCTCAATAATTTTCTGTCCTTCTTTTGAAATAACCCAATGAATAAATGCCTTAACATCTCCAACCGGTTCATCAATAGTATAAAAGTGAAGATACCTTGTAACCGGATATTTATCATTTCTAATTGTGATTAAATTGGGCAATACTGAATTGATCTTTGCAAAGTTAATGTTTCCTTTAAATCCGTAACCGCCATATCCAATAGCATCTTTATTATTCTCAATAAAATTAATTATTTCTCTCGTTGTAGAGAAAACATAATCGTCAGAACATATTTGATCGCCGTCAAGAAATCTTTCTCTAAAAAATAAGCGGGTACCGGAAAATCTGTTTCTGGTAGCCACATCAATTTTTATTGAATCCCCGCCTAATTTACTCCATTTTTTTATTTTACATTCGTAAATATTTTTAACATCACTTAAAGATAAATTACTTACCGGATTATTTTTATTGAGGTAAATTACAACAGCATCTTTACCGATCAAATGTGATAGTCCCATTTTATTATACAGTCTAGCTAGCTTTTCAATTTCTTCAGCTTTCATTGGTCGGGATGAATTACAAATATCAATTTCACCTTTTATCAAAGCTTCAATTCCTTCTGCAGAACCACCACCGCTTACATCAATATACACATCATTATTTTTTTTCATATATTCCTCAGCTAATACGGTAACCAGCCTTTTCATTGTATCGGAACCTTTAATTCTAATCACATTTTTATTAGTACCGAAAAAGGAGCAACCATAGAGGAACAAAAGAAAAACAATTAAAATGTATTTGTATCTCTTAAACATTAACTTATTTAGATTTATTATAAATAGAATTTGGGAACCATCTGGGACGTGATTTTGAATTGGCGACATCAATAATATATTTTATTAAAAACGAAACATTCTGTTCAACAGCTGAGTAATTAATTTTTAAGCTACTATCATCAAAAGGCGTGTGGTAATATTTCATATATTCAATATATTTTTTAATTCCTTTTTGTTTTGAATAATGGACATAATCCAATCCTTCTGAAATAAGTATTGAAGGAATACCTGCCTGGGCATAAGCCGACTGATCAGAACGATGAAAAGATTCCCAATATCGAAATTCCGGTGGTATACCGGCTGTTTTAAGATTCTCCTGTTTTACGGTTTTATCAAGTATTTCTCCAAGAGTTGAATATTTCGCCCCTATTCCGACAATTGATTTGAAACTATCTATAACTGCAATTCCATCAACATTTATATTAGCCACAATATTAGATAAATTGTAAGGTGGATTGTATATAAAATATCGGGAGCCGAGTAATCCAAATTCTTCTCCGGTTACCAGCATTATTAAGATAGATCTGTTTATTAAGTTTTTAGAGGAATTTAAAATTCTTGCTATTTCAATCACAGAACTTGTTCCCAGTGCGTTATCAAGAAAACCGTTATAAATCGAGTCGCCGGCAATAGGTTCACCAATTCCTAAATGATCAAAATGTGCAGTTACTAAAACAAACTCGTCTTTGTTTCTCCCGCTTCCTTCAATAACTCCAAGTACATTATGTGAAATAAAATCTTTTTGTTTAAATTTTTCTTTAAAACTAATTCGTGCGTCTAAAGGGAAACTGATCATTTTATTGTCACTGTGTAATTCTACTATATCTTTCAGATTATAATCAGAGTCGGCAAAAAGCCAACGAGCAGCATGGTAAGTAAAAATCAGATTTAGATTTCCTATAAATGAACCTGCCAAAACCATATAGTCCCGCATATATTCTTCTCTTAAGCTTTCCCAGGTCGGCAAATATCTATCATTCGGCAGTCTAATTAAAATACTTCCTCGCGCACCTTTAGAAATAGCAATTTTATGTTTTACAGCTGGATAACTGTAAAGTGAGGGTATCTTTCCGTTAAAATAAGAAGAATCATTCGATCCTGGTTCACCGGAAATGAAAACTACTATTTTACCTTCTACATTTAAATAACGATAATCGTTATAATTAAATTCCGGAGCATCTATTCCGTATCCAACAAAAACAAGCGGGTATGGTTTAGGTATAATTGTTTGTTCTCCCGACTCATCAATTAAATAATCAATTCCATAATTTAATTTCTTGGCAAATTTTGAGGTGTAAATTACCATTTTGCTCTGATTACTCGCTATACTTGAATGTATAGGAACATTTTGGAAATAACTATTTTTAAATCCGGGTGTTAAATTATATTTCTTCAATCTCTGTTTAATATATTCAGCTGCTATTGTGTTCCCTCGCTCGCCGGTTTTTCTACCTTCTAATGAATCGGAAGCCAGGAATAGTACATCAGTTTTTATATGATTTGTATCAACGTGAATATGCGTATCCTGTGGGAAAGATTTATTAAAGAATGCAAAGGAAAGTATTGCAACTAGAAAATGTATTTTCATTCTCGGACTATTATTTTAATTTGAAAAATAATAATTTCTAAGTAAAAAAAAAGGGACGTTCCATCAAACGTCCCTTGCGGAAGGAGAGTAACATGCCCTTATGGAGAGACATGTCTTCTCATTTTTTACTTTATTAACATCATTTTTCTTGTGATAACTTTTTGACTGGTTTGTAATTTATATATATATATACCACTTGACAATCTTGAAGCATCCCAACTTAATTCATAGGTGCCTGCATTTTTAACTTCATTTAGTAATGTAGCTATTTTTTGTCCAAGCACATTATAGATTATCAATTTAACATTGGAAGTATTCGGAACGGAAAATCTTATTTTTGTACTGGGATTAAAAGGATTTGGATAATTTTGAGAAAGATCAAAATCTTGAGGAATAGAGTTCAAATTAACTTCTTTCACTCCGGTTACATAGTTAGCTAAACTTAAGTAAGCAGCACCACCTGCAGTTGGTCTGGGATCAAGACTCTCAGAACCTTGTGTTCTTGATATTCCGACTAATTGAGGATCCTCTATTGTATTGTTGTGTGTCGCATCATTCAAATATGCACTTTCCCATTCATGCTTTCCTATTGCATCAAATGTATCTCCGGCTCCAAAATCAAACCATATATTATTCTCAAATATTATCTGTCCGTCATCTAACCTTTTTCTACTGTCATTACCCGTCGCCAAATCTTCCACATCCATTGCAAATCCGGCAAAATCTCCGAATATACTATTCTTATATGAACCACCCCAGAAATCTCTTATCTTGAATAACTCATCATTATCAGGGTTTGTCGACGTTTTTCCACTTCCTAAATATGTTGCATTATAAATCTGTGGAAATGCATACGGCTGTCCATCTTCCGGATCTGTTCCTCCGTCATGCTCACCACATCTGTTTCCGAAATCTTTATCTTGTATTGCAAATAAAAACTGCATCTTGCTTCGTATGCCTTCATCATGATCAAATGCATCATCTGAATTAAACGCACTTACCAAATACTTGCAATTTACAGTTCCTCCAAACCATTCGTAACCATCATCATTATTTTCAAATACTTCAATATGATCTATGGTTGTTCCGTCTCCTACAGCACCAAACGTTAATCCGTTTATCTCATTACCCGCTCCGATATCTGTTCCTCCATGTCGTATAGATACGTAACGCATTACTCCGCTATTATCATGATCATCCGTACCGCCGTATTGTGATTTTGCATTTACCGGTAGTCCTTCTATATTCCCTACACCGGTAGCTGTATTTATTCTTGCTTTACCTAACAATATTACTCCACCCCATAAGTTTGTTGCCGGTAATACCAAATCATTAGGATCTGTTACATCATCACTTTCTGCTGTAAAGATAATTGGTTTTTCTGCCGTCCCTTCTGCATATATCTTTCCACCTTGGGCTATAATTAAAGCGCTTGCATTTTCTCCTTGTCCAGCTTTGCCTTTTATTACTGTTCCGGCTTCTATATTCAGCACAGCTCCATCTTCTACATATACAAATCCTTCCAATAAATATGTCTTATCTGCCGTCCAATAAACTACATCTCCGGCATTTATCGATGCATCTGTTATGGTTACCGTGTTTGTTTGGTTCAATGGCTTATTTGGCTTTAAATATCCATAATGATCTAAGGCGGTCCAGCCTTTTAACCAGTTTGATGATCCAAATGCTCCCTTGTAATTAACATGATCATAAAAATCATCATTTGCAGGATAGTCAGACAAATTTGAATATGCAGGGCCATTTTCAGTAGGTCTGGGATCAAGACTTTCGGAAGCCTGTGTTCTGGATATTCCTGCTAAACCCGGATCTTCTACTGTATTATTATGAGTTGCATCATTCAAATATGCACTTTCCCATTCATGCTTTCCTATTGCATCAAATGTATCTCCGGCTCCAAAATCAAACCATATATTATTCTCAAATATTATCTGTCCGTCATCTAACCTTTTTCTACTGTCATTACCCGTCGCCAAATCTTCCACATCCATTGCAAATCCGGCAAAATCTCCGAATATACTATTCTTATATGAACCACCCCAGAAATCTCTTATCTTGAATAACTCATCATTATCAGGGTTTGTCGACGTTTTTCCACTTCCTAAATATGTTGCATTATAAATCTGTGGAAATGCATACGGCTGTCCATCTTCCGGATCTGTTCCTCCGTCATGCTCACCACATCTGTTTCCGAAATCTTTATCTTGTATTGCAAATAAAAACTGCATCTTGCTTCGTATGCCTTCATCATGATCAAATGCATCATCTGAATTAAACGCACTTACCAAATACTTGCAATTTACAGTTCCTCCAAACCATTCGTAACCATCATCATTATTTTCAAATACTTCAATATGATCTATGGTTGTTCCGTCTCCTACAGCACCAAACGTTAATCCGTTTATCTCATTACCCGCTCCGATATCTGTTCCTCCATGTCGTATAGATACGTAACGCATTACTCCGCTATTATCATGATCATCCGTACCGCCGTATTGTGATTTTGCATTTACCGGTAGTCCTTCTATATTCCCTACACCGGTAGCTGTATTTATTCTTGCTTTACCTAACAATATTACTCCACCCCATAAGTTTGTTGCCGGTAATACCAAATCATTAGGATCTGTTACATCATCACTTTCTGCTGTAAAGATAATTGGTTTTTCTGCCGTCCCTTCTGCATATATCTTTCCACCTTGGGCTATAATTAAAGCGCTTGCATTTTCTCCTTGTCCAGCTTTGCCTTTTATTACTGTTCCGGCTTCTATATTCAGCACAGCTCCATCTTCTACATATACAAATCCTTCCAATAAATATGTCTTATCTGCCGTCCAATAAACTACATCTCCGGCATTTATCGATGCATCTGTTATGGTTACCGTGTTTGTTTGGTTCAATGGCTTATTTGGCTTTAAATATCCATAATGATCTAAGGCGGTCCAGCCTTTTAACCAGTTTGATGATCCAAATGCTCCCTTGTAATTAACATGATCATAAAAATCTGTTGATTGACCTTTTATACCGCTTGTAGCGGATATCGATAACAGAAATACGAGAAGAAAAGAAATAGTTGTTTTTTTCATTATTGCTCCTATATTTATTATTGATTGGTTAAATAATTGTATGTAATTTGATTTACAAATTATAACTCAATGAAACAGAATATGTACTTCCTATTGAGTAACTGCTGTAAATATATTCTTTGCCTTTAAATTCTTGTGTCTTTTCAATTTTATTATTAAGAATATTATTAAAGCCAAGCTTTAGAGATAAAGTTGAAAATATTTTTTTACTAACCGAAAGGTTTAACAGATGAAACGGCTGCTCATAAACATCCGGAGCGCCTACCGACCCTACGGCAGATAGCCGTTTTCCAAAAACATTATAAAAGACACTTGCAACAAGACCTGCATCAGGATTTTCGTAATTAAGATTTAAGTTTAGGATATATGGCGACTGTCCTTGAAACGGTCTTTTGTTATCTGCGCCCGGTTCGTAAAGTTTAATACTTTCAAATTCTTTTTTATTTATATCAACTTTTGAAGAAATTAAAGAAAGGTTCCCGCCGACAGAAAAATTCTTGAATGCTTGACCAATAATATCCAACCGGGAACGAACTTCTAATTCAATTCCTTTAACCTGTGCTTTATCTACGTTTGTCCATGACAGCACGTTATTAACTGCATCCTGAATTTTAACTTCAATAGGATTATGAAATTCCTTCATAAATAAACTCACCGAAAGAACTTCACCAGGTCTTCTAAACCATTCCCATCTTAAATCGTAGTTGTCAATTATTGTTCTGTTTAATTCGGGGTTGCCTACATAACGATCACCGCCATTGAAATCATAATTTGTAAATGGAGATATCTCTCTAAAATTAGGTCTTGCAAGCGTTTTGCTAAATGATCCTCTAATATTAATATTCTTCAAAGGAGAATAGATTAAACTTACAGAAGGCAATAAATCATCAGTTCTAATTTTACCTCTTTTTTCCCCCGCTTTAAGACTGTTTACATTCATATCTGTTGCTTCCATACGTAATCCGCCAATAAATCTAAGATCTAAAAACACAGGCAAATCAATCATACCATAAGCAGCTCTAACAATATTCTTACCATCATAATCACTGGAAGTTTGATCGGTTTCCTGAATATAGATTGGGATTCTATTCAAAGTTGTTCCGTTTCCTAAAGTATCGGTACTTACCCAGCCAAGGAATTTATCCGAAAATAATTGGGATATATTTCCATCTACTTGTCTTAAAAATGTACCAATCCTATTTGAAGGGGAATAAACGAATCTTCTTTCTCTAAAATTTCTGTTTTTCTCAGAATAAAAGCCACCGAATTTAACTTTAGCCGTTTCTTGATTCCATTGTTTGAACGGAACGGTAAAGTTAAAATGGAGTTCCTTTTTGTTTTCATCGGTATTTCTGAAATAACGTTCTGGTGCAAGATTCGATTTTATTCCATAAACTTTATTCTGAGTTACAAAATTGTAAAAGAACCTCAAGTCAGGCTCGTTTTGATAAGAATTTAATATAGAAGCTTCCCAGTCAAATTTCATATTTAGAATATCAAGGAACTGATGTTCGCCATTTAATTGAAAGGATTTTAAGGACCGCTCCTTATACTGAATACTTCTAGCCTGATATAGCCAGTTTGGATCTTGATCATAAGGATAACTGCCTGAAACAAATCTAGCCGAATTTTTACCGTTTTGGTTATACATTCCATTAAAACTAATAATATGATGAGGTGTAAGTTTATAGGAAAGTTTTACTATACTGCCCCATAAAACGTTATCGGTACTTAATCTATCATTCATATTAAATGTAGTATCAAGCTGCGTTTTGTTGGGATCGACAACTCCTCTAGACCAACGACCCACCTGTCCGTCAAAATAGCCGGATTGATTTCTTTTATAACTAAGGCTAACTAAATATCCAAGTGGGTTATTTAAAAAATCAATTTGATTTCCAAGAGAGAAAGAATAACTTTGATTAATCGGGACTGTCCGTTTGTTTGGAATTATTTCCGGTGTGAATGCTCTTGTTGCATCACTAATCTGTTTTGCTAATGCATCATCAGTTTGTGCTTTCCCTACTAACGCCAGATATGTCTCTTCACCAAAAAATGCCGGTAGATCTCTCATTCCATTATCCATGCCTAACCAATCGGTAGAACTTTCCACGGAGCCTAAACCGTTTTGATTAAATGTTAATTGAGAGTTAAAAGAACTTGAAGCAGAAAATGATAATTTTAATTTATCCGGGAAGTCTTTAGTAGTTATGTCGACCGAACCACCCGAAAAATCACCGGATTTATCAGGTGTAAAAGTTTTAATTGCCTGGATATTGTCAATTAAATTTGAGGGTATTAAATCAATTGAACCGGCTCTTTTATAAGGATCGATGCTGGGAATTTCCGCGCCATTCAATTGTGTACTTGTATACCTATCGCCTAATCCACGAACGAATACATATTTCCCTTCTACAACAGAAACACCTACAACTTGTTTAACTGCTTCGGCTGCATTTCCCGCTCCGGATTTTGAAAACTGTTCAGCGCTAACAGCATCATTTATAGCAATTGATTTTTGTCTTTTAGAAAGAAGACTTGCTTCCGTATTATTTAACCCCTTAGCAGAAACTACAACTTCATTTATCTGAACGGCTTTAGAATTGAGTGTTATATTTATCTTAATAGGTTTATTTACTTTAACTTCAACATCTTTAACTATTTTTTTTGCATATCCAACCATTGAAAATATTAATTGATGTTTTCCAACCGGAACATTATTGATTATATAATTGCCATCGATATCCGCGCTAGCACCTAATGTTAATCCCTGAACAATTACATTGGCGCCAATTAAAGGTTCTCCATCTGAACCATCAAGAATTTGCCCGATAATTGAACCGGTATTACTTTGGCTAAACACATTTTGTGTTATGGACATTAAAAACAGCAATGCAAATACGAATTTTTTAATTTTACTTAAACTCAAATAAGTAACTAAATTATTAGTTTTCATTTTACTCTCCTTCCGGGATAGCTTTTTATGATTTAATTTGTTGGGTAAAACTAGCTATGGTATGTTAAGTTAATATTAAGAAATGATAATGGTTATGTTAAGAAATTCAGGTATTAAGATATAAGAATTAAGGGATATTAATATTAAGATTTAGTAATAATTAAGCAACTGTTTAAATTTTATTTTATTTTCACCAATAATTTCATGTTTTTTGGAAAGTGAATGCTTCTACAAATTTATGTGTAAAGAATTGGAGTTATCTGGTTTTATAATAATTAGTTATCTGCTTCATCGTCATCCAAGTCGTCATAAATATACTTTTGATATTTATGTTTTATCAAATTAGCTTCTACTATAAAGATAACATCTTCGGCTATATTTGTTGCCTGATCGCCTAATCTTTCCAGATGCCGGCATATTTCTAATAGTTCTACAGACTTTTCAATATCTTCAGCATTTGATTTCATAAAATCTATAAGGAGTTCCTTATTTTCGACAAACAATACATCCAGTTCCGAATCTTTTTTTACAACCTCTTTAGCTAATTCAGAATCCTCACTATTGAAAGCATCTATTGAGTTATGCAGCATTTCTTTAGCTATTATAATCATTTCATGAATTTTTGTATTCTTATAAAAGGAAGGTTTAGGTTTTAGTTTTGGCTGGCGCAAAGCGATGTTCCTGGCTAAATCACCAACACGTTCTAAATTCGTGTTGATTGTTAAGGCTGAAATTATTAGTCTTAGATCCATTGCGACCGGCTGATTTAATGCAATTATTTTTTGACAAGTTTTCTCAATTTTTCTATCATATTTATTTACTTTATTTTCACGCTCCAAAACTAACTTTGCAAATTCGTCATTTTCTTCTTCGAAGGATTTAACCGCTAAATCTACTTGATCTTCAACCAAGCTGGACATTTTTATTAAACGTGTTTTTAATTTTTCCAAATAAACATCAAATAATCTTTCCATTCTTACCTCTGTTTTATCCGAAACGACCTGTTATATAATCCTCTGTTTGTTTTACCGAAGGATTAGTAAAAATTTTAGCTGTTGAATCAAATTCAATAAGCTCACCCATATAAAAGAATGCCGTTTTATCGCTAACTCTAGCAGCCTGCTGCATATTATGTGTTACAATAACTATTGTATATTTTTCTTTCAAATTATGAATTAACTCTTCAATTTTAGAAGTTGAAAGCGGATCAAGAGCGCTTGCCGGTTCATCCATCAATAATATTTCCGGTTTGATAGCCAACGAACGCGCTATACATAGTCTTTGCTGCTGACCGCCTGACAGGCCTAAAGCCGACGCATGAAGTCTATCCTTAACTTCATCCCACAATGCAGCGTGAATTAAACTTTGCTCTGCCGCTTCTGCAAGTCTCTGTTTATTTTTTACACCGTTCAGTTTCAATCCGGAAACAACATTATTAAATATAGACATCGTTGGGAAAGGATTAGGTTTTTGAAAAACCATTCCAACTTTTCTTCTTAATAGAACAGGATCGAATTTCATAATATCTTTACCGTCAAGAAGTATTTCTCCGGTAATTGTACCTCCGACAATTTCATGCATTCGGTTTAAGTTCCTTAGGAATGTGGATTTGCCACAACCTGAGGGACCGATAATTGCTACAACTTTGTTGGACGGAATTGACAGCGAAATATTTTTAAGAACTTTTGTCTTTCCGAAATAAGCCGAAAGGTTTTTTACTTCAATTATATTGTTATTGCTAACTTTTTCTTCCGAGCTTTTAATTACCGGATTGGTTTTATTTTGAATAACGTCGTTTCTCATTTTGTGCCGATATTAATATTTGGATCTTATTAAAAATTTAAATAGTAAACTAATTACGGAGATAAGTCCGATTAAAATTAACGAAGCTGTCCATGCCTGCTCATTCCATTCTGTAAAAGGAGATTTAGCATAATCATAAATATAAACAGTTAAAGAAGCAATTGGCTGAAAAATTTTAGTTGACCAGAACCTATTCCCTAAAGCAGTAAATAGTAATGGTGCCGTTTCTCCTGCTGCCCGTGCAATTGCCAACAAAATACCTGTAGCAATTCCTTTCCACGCTGATTTTAAAATAATAACTAAAGATGTTTTCCACTTTGGAATACCGAGCGCCAGACCGGCCTCTCTATAAGAATGGGGTACAAGCCGTATCATCTCCTCAGTTGTCCGCGTAACTGTTGGTATCATTAGAATTGCAAGAGCCACTCCGCCAGCCAGTGCGGAAAAATGATGCATAGGCAAAACCACAAGTGTGTATGCAACCACACCGACGACAATAGATGGAATACCGCTCAAAACATCTGCTAAAAATCTAACAATGATCCCAAATTTATTATCACCGAATTCCGCTAAATAGATACCTGCAAAAATTCCTATCGGTAAACCTATCGCTCCGCCAATACCAATAAGAATAAATGTACCCATAATAGCATTAGCCATCCCGCCTCCTTCTTGACCAACGGGTTTAGGCATGGAAATAAAAAAATCTAAATTCAGATATGTAATTCCCTTTGAAATGGTATAGTAAAATATGAATAATAGCGGAATCACAGCTATGACTACTGAGAAAAAAGTTAACGAGAGCATAACATAGTTTGTTGATTTTCTCCGGATAAAATTTAGTCTCTTATTAACTAGCACCGCCCCACCTTCTTTCGAAACTCCATACAAATAGTCTTGCTGCAATATTAATAATGATGGTTATTGCAAATAAAATTAAAGCTAATTCTATTAATGAACTTAAATATAAATCAGAGCTTGCTTCTGTAAATTCATTTGCCAGTACGCTGGCCATAGTATATGCCGGATCAAAAAGTGAAGGTGAAATCAAGGCACGATTACCAATTACCATAGTAACTGCCATTGTTTCTCCAATAGCCCTTCCAAGCCCCAGCATTGAAGCACCTAAAATACCCGAACGGGAATTAGAAAGTACAATTTTAATTACTTCCCATTTCGTAGCACCGAGAGCAAGAGCTGCTTCTCTCTGTGAGTCAGGCACAGATTTCAAAATATCCCTTGAAATTGAAGATATGATAGGCAACACCATTATTGAAAGTATTATGGCTGCTGCCATCATTCCAAAACCATATTGAGCCCCTTGAAAAAAAGGAAGATTTCCAAAATGTTTAAATAAAAAAGGCTCCACAACATTTCTTAGTAAGGGTACTAAAACAAAAATTCCCCAAAGTCCATAAACAACACTTGGAATTCCTGCAAGAAGCTCAGTCAGAAATGAGAGAGGTTTCTCCAGCCAATTAGGAGACAGTTCCGATAAAAAAATTGCCACTCCTAAACCAAGAGGCACTGCAATTAGCAAAGCTAAAAAGGAAGAAACCAAGGTTCCGTATATTGCGGGTAAAGCGCCAAAGATTTCTTTTACCGGGTCCCAAGTAGATGTTACCAGGAAATTCCATCCAAATTTATCAATTGATAATTTTGAGCCGGCATACATCTCGTAACCCATTACCAGCACAAGTAAGAAAACCAAAAGAGCAAAGAACTGAGTTAGCTTTTTATAAATAAAATCTCCCATATTTGCCGAAGCAGTAACATGGGAGAAGACTTTATTTAATGCTAAAGATATCTTATTTTTTGAATTTGTTTGTTCTAACAATTAAGTCTCAGAAATTAATTTATTCGTTGACCATTAACAGTAATTGATTCTATCTTTTTTTCACAAAGTTTAACAACTGATTTGGGCAGTGGAGCATAATATAAGTCCTTTGCATAAGCTTCACCTTTCTCCATAGCCCAATGTAAAAACTTTACAAGCGCTTCGGCTTTCGTTTTATTTTTCATATTTTTATAGACTAGAAGCCAAGTAAATCCTGAAATGGGGTAAGAATTCTTTCCACTTGCATTAGTTAAGATAGCCCTAAGATCATCGGGCATATTTTTAGAAGCTCCTTCAGCTGCGGCAGATACTGTATTAAAGTCGGCTTTTATGAAATTACCATCTTTATTTTTTAACAACACGTAAGGCAGTTTGTTTTGAACAGCGTAAGCAAGCTCTACATATCCGATTGCACCCTCAGTTTGCTTTACCAAACCAGAAACACCTTCGTTGCCCTTTCCGCCTAAACCAACAGGCCAACTGACTGATGTACTAAAACCAACTCTTTTTGCCCATTCTTTATTAACTTTTGATAAATAGTTAGTAAAAATATAGGAGGTTCCACTTCCATCTGATCGATGAGCAACAAGGATAGCACGATTCGGCAGTTTTACTCCCGGATTCAATTCTTGAATTCTTTTATCGTTCCACATATAAATCTTACCCAAGAAAATATCACCTAATGTCTTACCATCTAATTTTAACACTTCTTTGACAGAAGGAAGATTGTAACTTAATACAACTGCACCCATTACTGTAGGAATATGTAGAATTTCGGTGCCTCGTTTTTCTTTAGCTCTTTTAAGTTGTTTATCGCTCATAGGACCATCGCTAGCTCCAAAATCTACAGTGCCTTCAGTTACTTGTCTAATACCGGCGCCGCTTCCAATCGATTGATAGTTTATTTGGGTTCCTGTCTCTTTATTATATAAATCAAACCACTTAGAATAAATAACGTAAGGAAAAGTTGCACCTGCTCCGTTTAGCTGTACTTGTCCAATAATAATATTAGAGACAGAGCTTAAAAGAATGGCAAAAAATAAGAACAATTTGGTTTTCATATTTTACAAACTCCTTTTTTTGTGTGATCAAAATTTAGCCATAAGACATTTGGGGAGTATTAAGAGAATGTTAAGTTAATATTAAGGAATTGTTAAGAAATGTGCAACCGTTATTATACGAATATATATTACACAGAAATATATTGTTGTTTATTAAGAGTAGTAATTAGGAAAAGGTAAATCAAATAGATTGAGCATAAATATATTTATAATTTACATATTTAAA
>CBEVZC010000004.1:0-53319 GCA_965554225.1 uncultured bacterium
AAATCTTGCAATTAAATCAATTGAGAGAGTGCTTTATTCTTTCGTTTTTAATCCATTTTCTTGCTTTTTTGCCTTTTTCAGGAGCGACTAGTTAATAAAAGATTGCTGAAAAATGTTTTACCGCCTCGTTGACCCGAAGCAACCAAAAGAAAGAATAACACCATAAACAGAAAGAACAAAGCAATTAATCCTACGGACCATTTGCCCAATTTGGTTATTGGCGTAAGATTGATTTTTGTGTTTTTCATTTTAATAATTTTACTGGTTTTTTATATTTTCAATTTTTTCTTTCGAATTTTCCACAAGTATCATTTCTTCCCTGCGTTGGCAAAGAAATAGCTCTTTTAGTTTTTCTGTGTTAGTAAAAACCAAAGGTACTATTTGTTCGAAGGCTTTTCATTTATTGCGCAAAATTATCATGCAAAAGATTGTTCAATGTTAATCAATAAAAATTTAACCGGACAACTTTATTTCAATAATAAAAATAGTATATAAATCAAGGCAATCAAAGTCAACTCTTTGGGTGTTGTTTCTCTTAGACGGATATATTATTAAAACCGGAAACTTTTTTAGAAATATAAAATATAATTATTATAACTTATTGTTAAAAAAATCGTCTAAACAATAAATGTTAATATTAATAATAATTCGTGAATAAAATGAACACACAAAAACCAAGAAACAGTAAAAATCCGGCTGTGCCGGCAATCGGGAAATTTTGCGGTTTAGTATTATGGATGGCATTAATTATAATTTTATCCGGCTGCAGCTCATCTAAGTTAAAAGTAGCCGAATATGAGTTTATTTACAATAGTCAAACCTACACACTACGCTCATCTTATAGTCGGGGTAATCCGGAGTCGCATAACAGTTTAATAGGAAACAGCTTTGTTGCTGTTGATATGAATCAAGATGGAATAATGGATAAAGTTATAAAGGGAAATGCTGCTCTTTCCGAAGCTCAAAAAATTTACGATTATTCTTTAGGAATGCTGGAAAGGGAAGGAAAGCTTAACGAAATTAATAAAAAATCAAAGGAATTCATATTAAACAAGTCCAACTATAAATTTAGTATTAAAAGCTTTTCACCCAAGAGCGGTCAATTTAACGAATTTATAATTGTTGATAAAAGTCCGTCTTTGTACAGCTATAAAAAATCAATGTTTATAGATCGCGGAGCCGACGGAAAATTAGACGAGGTTTTAGAAGGTGGTGTTTTGCTAAAAAATGCTCAGCAAATGTATGATGAAACTATTTCCGAAGGATTAAAACGATCGGAATTGGTAAAAAAGGATGGGGTTATTTTAGTGAAATAATAATTTTGTATTCTTTTATAAATCCTTATTGAAAAAACCCCGGATTATTACAAAATCTTATTTAAAGCCCAGAGAAAATTTTCATTTCAATCAATTTCTTTCCCTAATATAAGCGTATAAATTTCATACAAATTTTGATTCCTACAACAATGTTTGCTGAAATAATATGGTAATATCCGAATGATTACGAAAAGCTTTCCAACGATATTATAATATTAATTTTTATTCCAGGGAGCTATGCATTATTCTTTTTACCTATTGAAATAACTCTTGAACCGTGAATTGTTTCGGGAAGATATTTATAAACAATTAAAACGCCACAAAGAATCATAATGCCGGCTACAATAAAGGGAAGTTCAAAAAATATCACAGCTAAAAATCCGGCAATTAAAGGTCCTGTTGCCAAACCCAAACTGAATCCTGTAGTTATTAAACTCATCTGCCTGCCTTCGCCGCCGCTTTGAGATAAATCGGCGGCAACAGCAAAGGCGGGTGCTGCAATAGCAGCTGCGGCGGCACCTTGAAAGAGTCGTAAAATTACAAGCTGTAAAACACTGGTAACTTCCCCAAGTAAAAAAGTAGAGGGAGTCATAATTATAAGTCCCAGTAAAATTAGAGGTTTTCTTCCAACCTTATCCGAATACCTGCCGAAAGGAACTTGTAAAATTAACCTGCTTATCATTACGGCGCTAAATGCAACTGCAAAAACAAACGCATTCATATTAAGTCTTGAGTTAAATTCATTTTCAAGTGTTACAACCATTGAAAATGCTAATGCCATTAAAAACGTAGCAATTGTAGCGCTAATTATTCCCGGATTGAGCAAAGAAAAATCTATAATTTTGAATTTTACTTTTTCGTGGTTAGAATTATTTAACGGTTCTATTTCATCTACCCATATTTGTACAAATACAATTGCCATAAAAATAAAACCGGACCCGACTATAAAAGCTGAATTAAAACCGAAATTGGTCTGTAAATATCCACCCAGCAAAGGACCGACTGCAAAACCGATCATTCGTAAAGTACTGTAAACCCCCATAGACCCGCCGCGACTTTCTTTTTTAGTAATCAAGCTCATTAAAGCCATTGATGCCGGAATTGTAATTGCAACAGCAGCACCCTGCAAAATTCGTAGTAATAATAAGTCAAAGAAATTTTTAGCCAGAATAAAGCCGAGTGTGCTAAAAGCTATTAAAACCAGTCCGGTTTGTATTAAAAGTTTTCTTCTATCCAGTCTGTCTGCTAATGCTCCCATAAACGGCTGAAGTAAAGCGGAAGTTATGCCAAAGGTCGAAATTAAAATCCCAACCAACATTGGTAATGGAAGGTGGAAATAAATTTCGGGCAGGGCAGCAACGTATAAAGGGATTATGATAAATAAAATACTATTTCCTATAGCATCAGACATTCTTGCAATTGACAGTGCTAATACGGCTCTGTTAGCTCCTATCCGAGTTAAGTATTTTTTTATCAATACCATTCGTTATAATCTTAATAATAAATTATGAATATTTTATACAGTTGTAAGTCTTAATATTCATTTTATGAAAGTTGTATGTTTTATCTGAATTTTTAGAAACACTTTTTTCGTTTTATTCTTCTTTCTTCATGTTTTTTTACAATTCTAAAAATTACATTGCAAATTACTTAAGAATATAGCCAAAGCAAAAAAGTATTAGTTTCTCAATTTTAATGTATTAATTTTTCATTTTGTCTTTTGTATAAAGTAATCCCACGCTAATTTTGAAATGCCTGAAATGATTTTTTCATTTGTCTCGTACTTCTCTTTTGAGTTTGAAACTAAAATGCTTATTGCAAAATGTTTTCCGTTGGGTTACAATTCCTATGTCGTTGATTGCGGCAGTTACTCCTTTTTCATTTGTGTCCGAGGTTCCTGTTTTATGAGCAACCAAAGTTCCTCTTGGCAGTTGTCCTTTAATTCTATTTTTACCTGATGTTGTTTCCAACATAATCTTCCACAAAAAGTCATAGTTTTTTGTAGATAGAACTTTTCATTGCCGGTTTATACTACTTATGTATTAAATTCAAACCAAGAAGTTAGCTTTCTATTTGTTGGCATAAGTATTTAGGGCAGAAAATTATCTATAAAATTATTATACTTGTAATTCTAATAAGAAATATTATTTTAAAATACTGATACACTTTAATTTACCCCGAGGTAGATCCCTCAAATATTGAAGCTCCTATATCAATTACTATTAATGATTTTAATCGAATTGTAAGGGATTTGATTTCATGAAGTTTCATTTTCACGGTTACATTTTTATTAAGGATTATCTATGAGTAAGAATAATTCCAGTGCTTTAAACGTGGGCTTGTACAATCCAGAGTTTGAACATGATAGTTGTGGTGTTGGGTTTGTAGCAAATATTAAAGGTGTTGCTTCCCATCAAATAGTACATAATGGCATAGAGATTTTAGGAAACCTAAAGCACAGAGGTGCAGTTGGATGTGATCCTAAAACCGGAGACGGTGCAGGCATAACTGTTCAAATTCCAGATGAATTTATGAGAAGAGTTTGCGCAGATATTGATTTTGATTTACCCGAAAAAAGACACTATGGAGTTGGATTAGTTTTTTTACCGACAATTTCAGAAGAAAGACACAAAGTTGAACACGTAATAGAAAGTATAATTAATTCAGAAAATCAAATTTTTATTGGCTTTAGAGATTTACCTACTAATCCGGAACATATTGGGGAGGTAGCCAAATCTTTAATGCCAGTTTTTAAACAAGTTATAATCGAACGTGGTGAATCAACTCCGATAGATGATTTTGAAAGAAAATTACTTGTTATCAGAAAGTTAATTGGTCTTAAAATTAGATCTTTAGATTTTGGACAAAAAAGTTATTTCTACATTTGCAGCTTGTCTTCAAAGACCCTCGTTTATAAGGGACAATTAATGGCAGAGCAACTAGCCCCTTTTTTCCCAGACCTAAATGAGGAAGATTTTAAGTCGTCAATTGCATTGGTACATTCAAGATATAGTACTAATACATTCCCAACTTGGGCTTTGGCACATCCGTTTAGAATGATTGCCCATAATGGCGAAATCAATACGCTTAAAGGGAATAAGAATTGGTTTAACTCAAGAGAAAATTTATTTAGCGGTCAAAAATTGGGTGATGATTTAAAAAGAATTTCTCCAATGCTTGCCCCAAGCAAAAGTGATTCGGCGGCATTTGATAACGTTTTAGAGGCTTTGGTTTATTCGGGCAGATCATTACCACACGCTTTAATGATGATGATTCCAGAAGCTATCTCAAAAGATATTGAAATGACAGATGAAAAAAGAGCTTTTTATGAATATCATTCATGCTTAATGGAACCTTGGGATGGACCTGCGGCGATTTGTTTTACGGATGGCAGATATATTGGTTCAATTTTAGATAGGAATGGATTACGACCATTAAGATACTTTATTACTGATAATGATAAAATTGTTATGGCATCAGAAACAGGTACTTTGGATGTTGATGAGAAGTCAATTATAAAAAAGGGAAGGTTACAACCAGGGAAAATTTTCTTAGTTGATACTGTTGAGGGAAGAGTAATTAGAGATGATGAAATTAAAAAAGAAATAATTTCTCAAAAACCATATAAAAAATGGCTGGATGATAATTTAGTTGATATCAAATTATTAAAGGATGAAACTGCAGCAAGTAAATCTAGTGTTGATGTCTTAACCAGTCAAAAAATATTTGGATACACATTAGAAGATATAAAGTTTTTAATTCAACCAATGGCAAATGATGGACATGAAGCAATTGGCTCTATGGGAGCAGATACTCCTTTGGCAGTTCTAAGTAAGAAGCCGCAATTATTATTTAATTATTTCAAACAATTATTCGCTCAGGTTACAAATCCGCCCATTGATCCAATAAGAGAAGAAATAATAATGTCTCAATCAGTTATGCTTGGATCCGAATTGAATTTATTGGATGAAACACCGGCTCATTGTAAAAGAATTAAAATAGATAGGCCAGTAATTACAAATAGTGAACTGAATAAACTTAAAGCTTTAGATCAAGATCAGCTCAAATCAGAAGTGGTTTCATTAATCTATCCGAACAATAAAATTGGTGGAATTGAAAGAGCCCTATCAGAACTATTTATTAGAAGTGATAAATTAATTGAGAGCGGAGTAAACTTAATAATTTTAAGTGATAGAGGTGTTGATCAAAATAATTTACCTATTCCAAGTTTGTTGGCTTGCGCAGGACTGCATCATCATTTAGTAAAAAAAGGCGGCCGCTCAAAGATAAGTATTATTTTAGAAACCGGAGAGGCACGAGAAGTTCATCATTTTGCAACACTTATTGGATATGGGGCAAACGCAATTAATCCTTATTTAGTTTTTGAGACCATTGAACAATTGATTGAAAAGAACGAGCTGGGAACTCCTTCTTATTCTGATGCTGAAAACAATTTTCTAAAGGCTATATCAAAAGGACTTTTCAAAGTAATTTCTAAAATGGGAATCTCTACAATTCAATCATATTGTGGTGCCCAAATTTTTGAATGCGTTGGGTTAAATGATCAGGTTATCCAAAAATATTTTACTGGTACAATTTCAAGAGTAGGTGGAATAGGCTTAGATATAATTGAAAAAGAAGTTGAGTTGAGACATGAATCTGCTTTTAAAGAACATTCTCCTAACGAACTTGATAGTGGAGGATTTTATAGTTGGAGAGAAGAAGGAGAAAGTCACCAATGGAATCCGGAAACAATTTCTTTACTTCAACACGCTGTTAGGAGTAATGATTATAAAAATTATAAAAAATATGCTTCAATTATAAATAATCCACAAAAAAATTATGGTTTGTTAAGATCATATTTAAAATTCAGAGATAAAAAATCTATTTCAATTGATGAAGTTGAACCCGCTAGTGAAATTGTAAAAAGATTTGCAACCGGAGCAATGAGCTATGGATCAATATCGAAAGAAGCTCATGAAACATTGGCAATCGCAATGAATAGAATTGGCGGCTTTTCAAATACTGGAGAAGGTGGCGAAGACCCAGAGAGGTTTACTGTTGATAAAGATGGTAATTTAAAAAGAAGTAGAATTAAACAAGTCGCACAGGGAAGATTTGGTGTTAATATAGAATATTTATCTAACGCAGATCAGCTTCAGATAAAAATGGCACAAGGTGCAAAACCTGGCGAAGGCGGACAACTACCGGGACATAAAGTTAGCAAAGATATAGCTAAAACTAGAAACTCAACTCCAGGGGTTGGATTGATTTCACCACCGCCACATCATGATATTTACTCAATAGAAGATCTTGCACAATTAATTTATGATTTGAAAAAATCTAACCCTGAAGCAGATATAAGCGTTAAACTTGTTTCGGAAGCCGGCGTTGGAACTGTTGCTGCCGGAGTATCAAAAGGAAAGGCGGATCATGTTTTAATTAGCGGTTATGAGGGCGGAACAGGAGCTTCTCCTCTTACATCTATTAAACATGCAGGATTGCCAATGGAGTTGGGGATTGCTGAAACCCAGCAAGTATTAGTTATGAACGATTTAAGAACAAGAATCAGAGTGCAGGTTGATGGTCAGTTAAAATCTGGAAGAGATGTCGTTATTGCTGCTTTACTTGGGGCTGATGAATTTGGGTTTGCTACTTCTGCTTTAATTTCTATGGGTTGTGTGATGCTGAGAAAATGTCATTTAAATACTTGCTCTGTTGGCATTGCAACACAGGATAAAGATTTGAGAAAAATGTTCACGGGAAAACCGGAACACGTAATTAATTTCTTTTATTTTATTGCAGAAGAGGTACGTGAGATAATGTCCCAGTTAGGATTTAGAAAGTTTGATGATTTGGTTGGAAAATCGGATTACTTAACTAAAGTTCATAAAATTGATCATTGGAAAGCAAAGCATATTGATTTAACGAATATTCTTCATAGAACTGATGTTCCTGCAAAAAAGGCTACTCATCATTCTGAAAAACAGCATATTCCTTTGGAAAAATCTCTCGATAATAGATTAATCCAAGCAAGCAAAAGAGCGGTAGACAAGGGGACTCTAGTTAGGTTCTATCAAACTATCAGGAATGAAAATAGAACAATTGGTACAATGCTCAGTTCAAGAATTGCTAAAAAGTATGGATTAAAAGGATTACCGGACGACACGATTACAGTTGATTTTGAAGGATCTGCCGGACAAAGCTTCGGTGCCTTCTTAAGCAAGGGAATCACTTTTAATCTTGAAGGTGATTCAAATGATTATGTTGGTAAAGGTCTTTCGGGCGGTAAAATAAATATTACTTCAAATGAATCTAGTAATAGAAAAGCTGAAAAAAATATTATTGTTGGAAATGTTGTTCTGTACGGTGCTATTTCCGGAGAAGTTTATATAAATGGAAAAGCCGGTGAAAGATTTGCAGTAAGAAATAGCGGTGCCAACGTTGTTGTTGAAGGAATTGGTGATCATGGATGCGAGTATATGACCGGAGGTAGAGTTGTTGTGTTGGGAAGAACCGGCAAAAATTTTGCAGCCGGAATGAGCGGCGGTATCGCTTACGTTTGGGATAAATACGGAAACTTTAAAGACCTCTGTAATATGGAAATGATTAATCTCTATACATTAAAAAGTATTGCCGATCAAAAAGAACTTAAGAAATTTATCAATAATCATTTTGTAAATACTAGCAGTACGGTTGCTAAAGATATTCTTGAAAATTGGGAAAAGTCTTTAAAGAGTTTTGTGAAAGTATTTCCCAAAGATTATGAAAGAGTATTGGAAGAAACTTCAGAAAATGGTTCAAAAAAATTGCTGATTGCAAAAGTAAATTAAAAATTGTAAATAGGTTATAAAATGGGTGATGTAAAAGGGTTTATAAATTATAACAGAGTTGACTTTAAAAAAGAAAAAGTTGAAAAAAGATTAACTCACTGGAATGAATTTGCAATTACATTGAAAGAGCAAGATCTTAAAGATCAAGGTGCACGGTGTATGGATTGCGGTATTCCTTTCTGTCAATCGGGTTGCCCAGTTAATAATATTATTCCCGATTGGAACGATTTAGTTTATAAAGGGAATTGGAAGGAAGCCTATTCTAGATTAGCAAGGACTAATAATTTTCCCGAGTTTACTGGAAGAGTGTGTCCCGCCCCTTGCGAAAATTCATGTACACTAGCAATAAATAAAGATGCAGTTACAATTAAAAATATAGAGTTATCAATTATTGAAAAAGCTTTTTTGGAAGGATGGATAACAGCCAAACCACCAATAAATAGAAGTGGCAAAAAAGTTGCTATTGTTGGTTCTGGTCCAGCCGGACTTGCGTGTGCAGATGAAGTAAATAAAGCATCTCACTCAGTAACAGTTTTTGAGAAAAATGAATTTCTTGGCGGATTGTTAACTCTTGGAATTCCAAATTTTAAGCTTGATAAAGCAATTGTAAATAGAAGAATAAAATTGATGGAAGAAGAAGGTGTAGTTTTTAAGACCAATATAAATATTGGTAAGGATATTTTACTTTCGGAATTATTAGATCAATTTGATGCAATTATTTTATCTGGCGGAGCAGAAAGACCAAGAGATATTAAGGCAGAAGGAAGAAATCTTAATGGAATTTATTTTGCAATGGATTATTTAGCTCAACAAAGCCGGGTAAATTTAGGTCAAAATTTTAATGGAAATAGAATTGATGCAAAAGGAAAAAATGTAATTGTAATTGGAGGCGGTGATACTGGTTCAGATTGTATTGGTACGGCTAACCGACAAGGTGCAAAATCTGTTACTAATCTTGAATTACTTTCACAACCTCCTGCTAATCGAAGTGAAGAAAATCCATGGCCTCAATGGGCTTTTATTGAAAGGACTTCAACTTCTCATGAAGAAGGTTGTGAAAGAAAATTTTCTGTTATGACGAAAAAATTTACTGGCCAAAATAATAAAGTTGAAAAACTTCATGGAATAGAATTAAAATTTGGCGATAAAAATCCAGTAACCGGAATGCGAAGTATGAATGAAATTCCCGGTTCTGAATTTATACTTGATGCCGATTTAGTACTACTGGCAATGGGTTTTATTGGACCAGTTAAAAATAATTTGATAAATGAATTAGATATTGAACTAGATGAAAGAAGCAATATTAAAACTGATGAAAACAGAATGACAAATATACCGGGAATTTTTGCAGCCGGCGATATGAGAAGAGGGCAGTCTTTAGTTGTTTGGGCGATTAATGAGGGAAGAGTAGTTGCCCAACATGTTGATAAATATATTACTGTCTAAAAATTGCAATTGTAGTTTATAGCATGCTAGTTTATTCAGCTAGAGAGTCAAGTTTATTAAAATATTTTAAGTAATAACAAATGATTCGTTCCTGCTTGAATAATTAAAACTGTGGTTCTATCTTCGCATGATATTGGAAATCCAAATCCAATTCAGTTTTATAGATATATCTTTTGTTTAATTCCCTGTGTGGAATTCGATAATTCTCTTTTTATTCCGGTATCATCTTCTTTGAAATGAGTCCAACCGCTGTTGTATATTGGTATGGCAATTTTAGGATTAATACAAGCCACTGTTTTTATGAAACCTTTTGCGTCCATAGTAAACTTTCCTGGTCCAGTCAAATATCTGAATTCAGCACTTCCCACATGAATTAATGCATAGGTTATTGGACTGAATTTTTCAGCTAATTCATTGATTCCTTTAAAAAACACCGTATCTCCACTAATGTATAAGGTTTCCTTCGATTGATTTGTTTCCAGAAAAAAACCGATAACATTGCCCGAGATAAACTTAGGTAGTCAATTAGGATGATGTTGTGCCTGGGTTGCTGTAATTTTTATTTTAGTATTTACATCTGGAAGTTTAAATTCGTATGATTCCCAAGGTTTAAGCCCTTTTCCATTTTTATATTTTTTTTCTATTCTCTTAGTTGATAAAATTAAAGGGACTGATTTTGCAACTTCGCGTCCTTTAATATCAAAATTATCTTTATGCTGTAGATGATTCAATAAAATTAAATCAATATTATTTAAGAAAATATTATCCGGCATTGGAATAGTGATTTTTTTAGAAATTGCACCATAACCGTGATGATAGAATTTACCAGCTTTATCAAGTGCGGGATCCGTTAATATTTTGCATCCATTAATATCTATCAAGCAACAGGCTGTATCTATGTAAGTTATTTTTAAATTCATTTGTTCTATTTTTCAGAATATCTCAATAAACGTATTGTGCTCCCCAAAGGCTGATAAATTTTTCGAAAATATATGTTAAATAATTTTCGGCATCCTGAAACAAGCAATGCCGGTCTTAATTTATGAATAACAGATAATTACTTTAAAATATTTCCATCTTTATCTAATAAATATACTTCGTCGAATCCGAGTTTTTTTAAAGGCTTAAATTGGGTTGCCACATCGCCCACTGCAAGGTAATACATTTTGTCCAGATTCCGGTATTTCCGGGCAAGAGCTTTGTGCTCTTCCGGCGTCATATCTTTAATAATTTTTTCCTGCCGTTTAATATAATCGGTTGGTAAATTGTATCGTGATAGTTGATTTAACATTCTAAGTTTTGCACCGAGAGTTTCAAATCTTCGTGCATTTGATTTAAGAAGAGCATTTTTTGTAAATTCAATACCCGCATCGGAAATGTCTTCGCGGTATTTCTTTATTTCCTCTCTGAATATTTTTACCGACTCCAAAGTTGTATTGGAGCGAACGGTTGAAGATGCGGTAAATTTACCCGGATATTCCGTTACGTAAAATCCCGAACGCGCTCCGTATGTATATCCTTCCTCTTTGCGGAGTATTATATTTAATATTCCGTAAAAACTGCCCCCGAGTTTGTAATTCATTACAATAGCTTTATAGTAATCGGGATTGTTATATGCTAAGCCCAGCTCACCAACTCTAATTTGGGATTGCTTTGCGTTTGGAAAATCTACAAATATATAATCTTGTTTCGGTTTTTGCTTTTATTCTTCCGTTTACACAAAAATTATTTACTTTGATTTTATATATTTAATAATAACATTTTAAAAACATAAGGAGAAACAATGAAAAGTTATAAATCATTATTATTTGGAATTTTAATTGCGTTGTTTTTGATTGGCTGCGGCGGAGAAAAGAAAGAATCGGCAAAGGTTGACTCTAATAACAATATGAGCAAAAAGGAAAGAATTGCCAAACGGTTTGGTCTAACGGTTTTTGAGTTGGATAACGGAATTGGTCCGATTAAGGAAAAACTTAAATTAGGTCCCATCGATCCGGCAATGGTTGAAAAGGGCAAAGGACTTTTTGAAACAAAATGCGCATCTTGCCATAAGCTGGACGAAAGGTTTACAGGTCCCGCACAAAGAGATGTTGTGGAAAGAAGGTCTCCTGAATACATAATGAATATGATACTGAATCCGGATGAAATGTTGAACAAACATCCTGAGGCAAAAAAAATGTTAGCCATCTATATGACAAGAATGACCTTTCAAAATGTTAGCCGAGAACAAGCAAGAGATATTCTCGAATTTTTCAGATCTGTAGATACTCAAAAGAAAAAATAAGTAATCGGAACAATGCTTTTTCAGAAAATTAAATTTAGCTATCGCTTTGGCTGCCGAAGATGGCAGCCTGAGCATACATTGAAATAATTTGTTGTTGTTCGTAAAATTTCTTTATAAAAGAATTTTCCGGTTTTCGGATATCAATTCCTTAACATAATTTATACGCCACCACTATTTTTGTTTTAATGTTTTAAGTAATACATAATTTGTATATTTATATCATGAAAAATCTTAATTTTCAACCGTCCAAATCAAAGTCGGATTTCCATAAAAATTACAAGCTGCACGATTTAGCCGAGTGGCACGGAAGGAATCTTCTTTTGCAGTGGGGAATTGGATTCAAGAAGTTTGGTGACGATAAACGCTATGAAAAAGTTTGGGAAAAAGGGAAAGACAAACCTGATTGTATAGTTTATTATAATAATAAAACTCTGCTAATAGATTGGAAGAGCAAACATAAGTCCGGATGGATTGTTAACAAAAGAGCCGTTGAATCATATGAACAATGGAGCAAGAAATTAAACATTCCCGCGGCGATTGTCTTTTTTGTCTTTGATGAACAAAATGTATTGATAGACAGAAGAGTTGCATTTTTAAGTAAACATGATTATTTTCAATCGGAAAGGAAACAATGGGATAAAAATTTTACCGTTGAATTTGCAGCTGAATTACCGCCTTTCACAAAAACGAACGTATTGGCATATTTAGAAAAATAGATTGAAACTATCCGGATTTTGGAATCCATTAATTTAATTACGGCATATAAGTTATGCATGAGCATGAGAAGATTAAAATTGAATCGATATTCAGGAACTCAAATTCTTCCGATGAACTGTTTGATGCTTTTATTAGTTCGTTAGACCACAACTTGTCCGATATCGATTTATATAAAATACTTCTGGCTAATCCAACATTAAACAAAGACGAACTAATAATGTTCACGGAAAAGCTCGGGAAAGAATTTAAAAAATATTCATCGGATTTATATTTATGGACAGCGAATATTTTTGAAAACAATTGTGAGGACTATGAATGTTTGGAAAAATCTGTTCTGTATTATCAAAAAGCCGGCTTGGCAAATCCGGCTGATCCAACACCGTATTTAAGCTTATTAAATCTTTATAATTATGATTTCGAAACGCCTTCGAACAAACAGATCTTAAATATTATTGACAAAGGAATTGATAAGGTTAAGAAAAAAAGCAAAGTATATTTTTCGTTGTCAGATCATTATAAAAAAATTGGAAATGTAAGTTTACAAAAAAAGTATTCAAGGCTAGCCGAAAAATTTGCACGGGAAGAAAATTAATAATAGTACCCTATTGTAAAATAGAAATAAAAAGGTCCTCGTACAATTATGTTTTTAGCTAAAGTGTTCTTGAAAAAGAAACTTTTACCGACTGAAAAATTTGCCGGTCCTACAGGCGTATCAAAAGAAAGAGTTGCTCCAATTCCGTGTTTTAAGTCCTTAAATCTTATTTGTTCCTGCTCAGCCCAAATAGAACCGATGTTGTATGTAAACTTAAAGTAAGAATCGAAAAATAGTTTAACGGGTAAATGATATCTGTATTCTATTAATCCGTTCAATATTTGTCTGCCTCTGTATTCATAGTCGTGATAACCAAAAAAACTATTTTGGCCACCGAGTGAGAATTGTTCGCTTAAAGGCAATGTTCTATCTGCAAAGCCTAAGGTTCCGCCAAAAGAAATAGTATGAGTTTTATTGAATGTAAAATAATTTTTATAGTGTGCGTAAAATTTTGTAAACCCTACGTCACCACCAAAAGAGGTTTGCGCGGTTTCGTAATAAGTGTTTAACAAAACTCCTTTTGTAGGAAACGGGTATTTGTTTTGTGAGTCGATTGAAAGCTTAAAAGTTAAACTGCTAATATTAAGTTTATATGGAGAAAAATCCGGGAAAAATACTTTGTTTTTTATTTCGTCTGTTTGGTATTTTCCTTCCACAATTATGTTGCCGAATTTTTTTATTTGTGTTCCCACTCCAATGGATGCGCCATAAAAGATTTGTCTGTACTCACCAATTTCGGAGCGGGATATTTTTCTTTCGCTCTGTTGGTCATCATCTTTGTATACATTAACGTCGTTGAATTTATAATATCCGCTTAGTTTATACGTTAAGTATGTGTTGAAAATTCTGTGAGCCAAATGTTCTATGGAATAGGACCTATTCCTCAATCCGCCCGCAAATGTTGCACCCAGTTCGGTTCCGGTTCCAAACAAATTTTCGTCCCTTAAATCAACAGATGCTTGTGTAAAGTTTTCGTTATCTATCCTTAATCCAAATCTAAGTACGGTTGATATTTTTTCGCCCACCTGAATTGTTAAAATATTTTTATTGGCTATTCTTGACAGTTTAAGTCCAATGTTATCAAATAAATTGGTGCTTGTAAGGTTTTTCAAACCTTCGGAAAATTTATCAATCTTAAAATAATTACCCTTGTGAATGTGAAATTCCCGCAGAATAACCGTTTTATTGGTTTTAACATTTCCCGCTACTTTTATTTCCGAAATTATACCCTCGGAAATAAAAATATTAATTTCACCTCCTTGGTTTACTAATTTTACGGAATCAATTTGAGCTAGCGAATAACCCTTGGTTCTATACAATCTTAATATTTCGAGTAATTTATTTAAAAGCTTTGGGGGATTGTATGGTTTGTTCAGCAAGCGGTTAATTATTGGAGCAAAAGAACCGGAATCTACTATTGAATTTCCCGAAAGATTTATTTTTCTTACAATAGGATTCATTTCCTCATCAATTTTAAGGATGGTTTTCCCGGAATCGACGTTTATCTTAGCCGAAATATTTTTGTAAACTCCAGAATTATAAAGTTTATATAATTCGTATAAAATTTCCTTATTACTTATGGAATCTTGAGAAAATAATCTATAGTAAACATGCCTTTCGGTTTCCGTCGGATGTTCGCTTAATTTAAGGTTTTTATAAAAAACCGTTTTTCCCGGTTGAATGCTCTTAAATTTTTCTTTTAGTTGAGCTTTTATTGTGTTGACATGTTTAAGTGTTTCTTCATATCCTTTCTCAATAATTTGCGACAAGTTGTTAAAGTCGGAATTTTTTTTTCTTCCTATTTGAGGTTCTATCAAAATGTTAGTGCTTTTTATTTGCTGTTTTGTAATAATTTCAATTGGGATACTCACAACTTGGTCGGCAATTTCCCAAGGATATTTTAATGAACTTTTATTTCTTAGCGGACTTGTAGTATTTACTGCAATTGTATAATTGAATCCTAGATCTCTTGCAAATTTAACGGGTAAATTAGCTACCAAGCCACCATCTACAAGCAAAAGGGAGTCCGTTCTTACCGGCGGTAAAAGAAATGAAATACTTGAGCTTGCACGCATTGCAAGACTAAGTGAACCATCTCCAAGAATTTCGGGCTGACCGTTGACTAAATTTGTGCTTACGGCTCTAAAGCGGTAAAGTAACTCATCGAAATTTGAGTCCATGTGAATGGGAGCATTTAGTGCGGCAAGTGTTAAAAAGTTGGAAACTGATTGCCCTGTGTTTATGTATGTCGGAATAACCGGAGTGAAATTATTTAATCTTAGAGCAAAAATTGCTTTGTCTTCCGTTATTTTCTGATCGATAAACAGTTCGTTTCTATCGTTTTTCTGAAAAGAAAAAAAAGTATTCCATGGAGTATTTTTTACCAGCGAATCCAAATCAGAAATACAATAGCCTGCAGAATATAGACCACCGATTATACTTCCCATACTTGTTCCAACAATACCGTCAAACCTAATGTTGTTTTCTTTTAAGGCTTTTAAAACTCCAATCTGACTAATTGCCCGGGCGCCGCCTCCGCTAAGAACTAAGGCTGTTTTAGGAGCAAAAGAGATAACTTTTGTTGAAATTCCGAAAGGAAGTTTTTTGTTTTCAAGTTTTAAAGAAAGTGTGTCCGTTCTTTGTGCTAATAAAAAATTTGGAAAAAATAAAAGAGCAACTAAAAATATGTTTAATTTATTCAACATCTATTACAAATTATTTTTTGGCGTTAATACTTGATGTTAATAATATAAATCTAATTAATCACTACAGCAATTGTTTGTAAATATAAAATAAATATTTTTCTTATTTTAATTAAATTAAAAACCCAACCACTAATAATTCAGAAGTTGGGTTAGAAAATCCAATAAGTTATTTATAATTAACGCTTCTTCTTTGATCCTTTTTTCTGAGCCGCCTGCTGCTGCTCGGCAGCTTCCATCATTTTTTGCATGAATCCACCCTTTTTCTTTTTCGGGTTTTTCACCGGCACTAGTTCCGATCCGGATTTTTCGTGGTTAATAAAATATTGCTGTCCAACAGTAAGTACATTAAACATTAAATAGTATAAATTTAGTCCGGCTGAAAATCCCATAAACATTAGAGTAAATACAACCGGCATAACATAAACCATAGCTTTTTGGCTTGGGTCTTTAATGCTCATTTTTTGTTGGATAAACATCATAATTCCAAGCAAAACCGCTAAGCCGGAAATTTGATCAATCCCGAAAAGCGGTAATTTAAAAGACAGATGGTAAATTACATCTGGCGAGGACAAATTAGTAATCCAAAGCATAAAAGGTTCCTGCCTAATTTCTATTGCAACCCTAAAGAACGTGAACAGAGCGAACAGAATGGGCATCTGCAGCAGAGTGGGCAAACAGCCCCCCGCCGGATTTATTCCATAGGTGGAATAGAGCTTCATGGTTTCTTTTTGTACCTTTTGACTGTCGTCTTTATATTTTTCTTTAAGCTCTTTTATTTTTGGTTGTAGTAATTGCATTTTCCTCATAGACTTGTAGCTTTGTCTTGTAAGAGGATAAAGCACTAATTTTATTACAATTGAAAAGACAACAATTACCCAACCCCAATTAGGAATGAACAAATGAAGGAAATTGAAAAGGGGTAGAAGGATATATTCAGAGATAGGTCTGGTTATTATTTTAAGACCGAAGAAGCTTCCGAAATCGAATATTGCCTGAAAATTTCTATCATACGATTTTAGAGTATTATATTCAATTGGACCCAAGTACAGTTCAAACGAATCTTTCTGATAATTTAAGTTTTTAAATGGAATTTTTAAGTTGGCAGTATAAAATTCACGATCGCCATATTTGTTAAGAATATGTTCTCCCTTAAAAGTTGCTCCTCCGTCGTTGCTGGGATTATCCGGAGAGATAATAACGGTGAAATATTTATCCCTTATGCCTATCCAATCAACCTTCCCGTTTATGCTTTTTTCGACTTTATCACCCGCAGAAGAGGCATCAACCACAACTTGTTCGCCGCCTGAGTAAGCACTTGCGTTTGAATAAGTAGCTTCTTGTTGGGAATTTTTCTCGAGAAAATTTATTCCGTTTTCCCATTCAACGTCATATCTGTAACTGCTAATCAATTGATTCATGTTTTCCAAATCAATATCTGCTTTTAATGCGTAATCATTACCTCGGAAAACAAATATCTTTTTAATCTTTTCATTATTTGCTGTTGTAAAAGTATAAGCCAGAACAAGAGAATCTTTTCCGGATAATTTATATTTATATTGATCGAGATTGCTTTCAAAATCTAGTTGTTTAGTATTAATTAAATGCCCATTTTTAGTAACAAAAACTAAATTAAAATCCCCGCCGTTTTTATCATTAATTAACTGAACATGTTTCTGGTAGAACGTTGCTGAGTCGGGCAGTAAATTATGATACCAAGTTTTATATTTTTTAAGGTAAACCTTTCTTATTCTCGCCCCGCGGCTGGTCATTTCATATAATGCAAGATCGGTTTCAATTGTAATTACGCGTTCTTTTTTATGACCTTTCTGCAATTCGTTGGCTCCGGAAACAGTGTCTTTTACTGCCGGTTTAGGTGCCGGGGCTTCTTTTTTTGCAATCTCTTGTTTTTTTTGTTCCTTATTTTGCTTAACAAGAGTTGTGTCTTTGGGGTTCTTTGCTTTTGGAGGTTGCGGCTCGGGAGAGTTAATATAAAGCCAAACGACTAAAATTAGTCCAATCACTACAAATGCAATAGTGGTTTGTTTATCCATTAATGTATACCAAATTTAAATTATTCATAGCTGTGCGGGATTGTTTGGTCTTCTTCTTTATCGACCGGATCATATCCGCCCTTGTTGAAGGGATTGCATCTAAGAATTCTCCAAACAGATTTTGCGCCGCCTTTAAAAACACCGTATTTTGTTATCGCTTGAACTGAATATTCCGAACAAGTTGGATAAAATCGGCAAGAAGGAGGAAACATGGGAGAAATGGCGCGCTGATAGATTTTAATTAAAAAAACGAAAATTTTACGCATATTAAATTTTGCTCTTTATTTGATTCATAAGTTCAATGAAATCCGGTAATATGGTTTTTAAATATATTTTCTTATTTTTTTTCCGGCTAAAATTATTTGGGGAAAAAACAATTAAAAGAAACTTTTTTTTAGCTATTGTTTCAGAGATTAATTCATGTTTGTTTTGACGGTATGCTTCTCTTAATAATCGTTTTGCCCTATTTCTCCACACCGCGTTGCCAAGCTTTTTATAAACGGCAAAGGCAACCTTTACTTTTGGTTCTGTGCAATCTTCGTAATAGTATATTGCTTTAAGGTTACGACTTTTTGAATAAACGATGTTCCCTTTTTCGTAAACTAAAGCGAATAGTTTTTTAAGTTTGATTCTTTCTTCTTTTGAAAGACCAAATTTCTTCAAAACTAGAATTCAGAGCTTACTGATAATTTTTTTCTACCCTTAACCCGTCTTCTCGCTAAAACCTTTCGACCGCTCTTGGTAGCCATTCTTTCACGAAAACCGTGTTTATTTTTTCTTTTCCTATTACTAGGTTGATATGTCCTTTTCATTTATTATCCATATATTTTTAAATAAGAACGCCAATTTAAATATTTTATTCTAAATAAACAATTTATACAGAACCACCCAACTTAATTAAGTTTATGTTTTTATACAACCCCAAAATCTATTTGTTCACATTTCAAAGTAACTAACTCAACAAGATCGCTACTATTCTCATCTTAAAACACAACATTGTGTTTTGATATAGATCACAATTCCGCTGTTTCAATAGGATTTTGATGTAAAGCGAGTAATTACACTATTTTACTAAATGGTACGGAAGTTGTTTGAGTTTAATATAAAGTAAAGGAAGGGGAATAAAATGAAGAAATTAAACTTTTTTACTAAATGGTACGAAAATTATTTGAATTTAATATTAAATAAAGGAATTGGAATAAAATGAGAAAATTAAACTTTTTCACAAAAATATTTTTAATTCTTTTTGCATCATTTTCACTTAGTTACTCGCAGAATTATTTAACTCACAATACAGGTACAATTAAGGCTTCTGTTTTTGATAATGGTAATATTGGTAATTCAGGAGGAGACGGAGCCGGTGGAGACGGAATAATCTTTAAAAACGGAACTAACGCTCTTTATTCGGGCGGCTTCATTTTGGCAGCAACCGGCAGGGGCGAAGCAAACGGACAGATTGGCAGTTTTAATATCAATAATGATTTGATTAACACTTCAGTATTAAGTGGGTTTACTTCAAATTCGGACTTTGATGAAATTGCAGTAACGGAATTTAATGACAGCGGTGCACCAAATCCATATGGAGTAACAGTTAAACAAACCAGTTCTTCCACAAGTCCCGATACAATTGTTTACATTAAATACGAAGTATTCGGTTCAGATTCAACAATAAATAATTTATACATTGGTATGTTTGCCGATTGGGATGTTGGCGGCAGCGATTATGCTTCGAATTTAGGAGGTTACGATCAATCAAGAAATTTAGCTTATGAATATGGTTCGTCCGGTAAGAGTGATACTAATTATTATGGAATTGTAGCATTGAACGGCATGTCGGGTGCCAAAGTAACTACGGATAATAGTAGTTCAACAATCAGAAATCTTTCGTACAGTAGAATTTCCTCTTTTCAAAACGAAACGATCTCCAGTCAGGGCGATTATAGAATTTGGATCGGTTCAGGTCCGTTTAACTTAAATGTAAACGGAAAGGTTGAAGCAAATTTTGCAATAATTGCCGCAAGTAATTTAGAAGGGTTAAAAAATTGTGCCGATATAGCTATTTCGAAATATAATTCCACTTTACCTGTTGAGTTAACAACATTTTCTGCTGTTTCAAAGAATAATATTGTTAAACTTAAATGGCAGACAGCTACGGAAGTGAATAATTATGGTTTTGAGATACAGAGACAGAAATCGGAAGTCGGTAGTCATAAATCGGAATGGAAGAAAGTTGGATTTGTTAAAGGACATGGAAATTCGAATTCGCCTAAAGAGTATTTTTTCTCGGATGAAATAACCGAGTCTACCGGAAATTATCTTTACAGATTAAAACAAATGGATGTAGATGGACGATATGAATATTCAAAAGAAATTGAGATTTCGATAGGAGCTCCCGTTACCTTTGAATTGGAGCAAAATTATCCCAATCCGTTTAATCCTACAACGGAAATTAGCTTTAGACTTGCTAAATTATCGCATGTAAATTTATCGGTCTATGATATGCTTGGGGAAAAAGTAGCGGAATTAGTTAACGGTGAATTGCCTGCCGGTATGTACCTTAAGATTTTTGAAGCAAACAGACTTTCGAGCGGAACATACTTGTATGTTTTGCAAGCAAACGGTAAGCAGTTTGTAAAGCGAATGATGTTGATGAAATAGCATTAAATAAATTTAGTAATATTTAAATTTATACGTGACCTTGGTCTTGTTCAAACATGTTATCAATAGCTTCAGAGTTGTTTTACACGTGATTAATTGTATTGATAAATTTTCTTCCTACAAAAAGCCGGGAGCAGTATTTTACGTCCTGCTAGCTAAAACTATCTGTATTATTCTCAATTATATTCAACAAAAAATTTGATATCATTTATTGACTTTCATCGTATGGAATAATTATATTAGATTTATTTTTTACGAAAGGAGGTCTTCTGAAACAGTATAAATATTTTTTACCGGTTTTGTTTGCAATCCTTTTAATTGGATGCACAAAAGAAAATGTTAAACACAACACTACTTCCGCAGCCAAGAATTTTCTTAACAACAATATAATTGAAGGACAAATTACCGTAGTTGGCAATGAACCGTTTACAGAATTAGGTTTAATGGTAAATGATTCCACGGTCTATATGCTTGATTGTTCAAAGGAAATCAAAAACACTCTGTTGAAAAATCAGGGCAGCTTTTATAAGATATTTTTCACAAAAAAGACAGAATCAAAAAACGGCATTAGATTATCTGTAAGTAAAACAGAAAAAATTCAAAAATAATATTATAATCTTCCGGGGAACAATATGAAAATTTTCATAAAAATATATTTGCTTTTATTAATAACAACTTCTTTATTGTTAGCACAAAGTGCAACAGTTAATAAATTTAAAGAGAGCAATACCAAGAAATCTTATAAAATTGATGCACGGCCCTTTCTGGAAAAATCTGAAAAAAAAGTTGCTGAATTTTTAAAAAGGAATCCGAATTATTTTAATAAGCTCAAGTTGCAGAAGAAAACCGCATGGAACTTTACTGTTGGTTCAACTAAAACTTGGCATGCATCTAACTTAGAAACAAATAGTTTTTATACTGTTCCTTCAACATGCAAAGCGGTAGGAACAAATTGTTATATATTTGTTGAAGATGCAATTTGGAATTCAAGAGTTACTCAGGCAAGTGTTGATGGTATTAAAGAGGCATTTGATAATTCTACTCCGGCAAATATTAATAAAGGTATTTATCAAACAGACGTTGAATCGTTTGGCGATCCGCCGGATGTTGATAATGATCCCAAAATTATTATACTTATTTTGGACATACAGGATGGATATGATGGATCCGGTGGTTTTGTTGCCGGATATTTTCATTCTGTTAATGAAGTATCGGGAAGCAACAGCAATATGGCAGAAATATATTATTTAGACGCTGACCCGGTTGATTTGTCCACCGAAGCCGGATTAAATAGCGCTATGAGCACTACAGCGCATGAATTTCAGCATATGATTCACTTTAACTATCATAATGGAACGTCCGGAAAACCTGTACAAACTACATTTTTAAACGAGGGTTGTTCTACCACAGCCGAAGTTATTTGCGGTTACCCAATCGATAACCAAAGTTATTTCAATAATGAGTATAATCAATATTTGCTAAATTGGAGAAGCGGAGATGCCGTTCTCGGGGATTATTCAAGAGCAGCAAGATATACTACTTACATGTATGAACAATTTGGTGTTGATTATTTACGAAAATTTGTACAAAGCTCTTCGGTGGGTATTGCAGGCATAAATGATGCTTTAAGTAAGCTATCAACTCCAACCACATTAAGATTTGCGGAATCTTTAGAAAATTGGTTTATAGCAAACATATTAAATGATAAAAGTTTAAATCCTGCATGGGGTTATTCAACGCCTAATATAGGTACGGTTAATGCTCTGAACCATATGAATCCTAATTTTACTTCGCCAACCATAAATGTTGAAATGGCTGCTGCAGATTATGTAACCTTTACTCATGGAAAAAATCTTTCAATACAATTTGATGATTCCGGAGTTGGGAAATTAAAATTTAAGGTAATTAAATATAATATTAATAATAGCGTTGAAATTAACGATATTAGTGCAAACACACTTTATACATATAACGGTTTTGGAACAACTTACAAAACAATAACGTTTGCAGTCTTAAATACGGAGACAAGTTTTAAAAGAACATATTCTTACACCGCTTCCGGTGAAGCCAGTAATATTGCTTTGGAATATGATAAAAATATTCCTACCGGCGTTTTGGTTTTATCGGATCAGGATACTGTCTGCGTTGTCTTTGATGCGGTTCCGGGAGCTACTTTAGACTCAATAAGAGTTGCATTGCGACAAGCCGGTTCAATTCATGGTGGAATTTATGAATACAGCGGAGCAACCAGGCCCTCACCGTTGGGACCATCGTTGGTTCAGAATTTAACCGTAACCTCCAACATTGCAGTAAAGCCCGGTTTTCCATATCCAATTCCTTGGCCAAATTGGATTAAGGTAGATTTAACATCATCAAATATTGATGCAAGCAATTCTTTTGTAGCAGCTTTTTTGGTGGAAGGGACTTACCCAACCAATAACAGAATAATGGTTACTGAACAACCGAATGCAGATAACCATAGTTTTACATATTTAAACAACCCTTCTTCAGGTAATCCCGATTGGTATTTTTTGACTAATTCGGGAGATTCTGTTTTTACATACTTAATTAGAGCTTATGTAAGCTTTTCCGTTACAGGTGTGAAGCAAGTAATAGAGTTACAGCCTAAAAATTTTGTAGTTAAACAAAATTATCCAAATCCTTTTAACCCGGCAACGGTAATTCAATATGCCGTTCCAAAGGAGTCTGAAGTTTCCCTGGTTATTTATGATATGCTTGGCAAAGAGGTTGTAACGCTTGTAAACGAGAGGAAATCTGCGGGAAGATATAGTGTTAATTTTAATGCTTTAAACTTACCGAGCGGAATTTATTTTTATAGATTACAGGCAGGGGATTTCTCAGAAACTAAGAAAATGACTTTGTTGAAATAGGGAAATATTTCCTAAACGTAAATAACGACAAATAGATAATGATAAATAAATTTGCAGAATTAGAATAAGATTCTTAAAATATAAGTTTTACTAAAAAGACATATGTTAAATAATATATAAGTTAATTTATTTAAAATTTTTCGTCCAGTTTTGCGGGTTTCTCCATTTCTTCCAAGACCCCTTGATTCTTTGAAGCTCAACTTCTTCGTAAAATTTTAACAAATATAAAATTACGGGAAAACTAACTAGCAGTATTGATTTTACCGAAAGTCTAATTAATAAATCAGAGTTATTAGTTAATGTTGACAAGCCAAACAAAACCAAGCCAACCAATATCATCATTGTGATTTTTTTAATCTCAAAAGGTATATGAAATAATCTTTGTGAAAAGTAATAAGTCAAAACACTCATTATGAAAAACGATATTACCATAACATAAGCGGAAACAGCGTAACCATATTTAGGAACTAAAAGAATGTTCAATATGATATTAAAAACTGCTGTTCCAAGAACAATGTATGCTGTAAAGGAAGTTCTTTTAACGTAATGAAAACCTAATGAAACAACATACTGCATTCCTTTAAATATAAATGCAAGTGAAATTAGCGGGACTAAAGAGTAAGCCGGCCAAAATGATTTTTTGTGCGAAAGGAATTTGATTATTTCCATGCTAAATAAAGAAAGAGCTAATACGGCAATAACCAATACGAAAACGTAATATGTGAGTATTTTTGAAAAATACCTCTTCGCATTAGGTTTATTATACATTTTATAAGCAATTGGTGGAAAGCCAAGCTGGAAAGATTGAAGGATAAAAACGTTGATAATACTTCCGAATTTATGTCCCAACGAAAATATGCCGACACCTGAATCGCCTACAAAAAATTTAATAATATACTTATCCGATGAAGATAAAGCTAACGCAGAAATAGCTGTGAATATCAGCGGGAATCCATAGCCAAACATTTCCTTCAATATCTTAAGTTTAAATTTTGGAATAATATTTTTAAGCAGAAATGGGGTTGTTAATATCAGCAATAAAATATTACCGATAAGCTGACTTAAAATAATTCCTTCAACACCTGTTTTTTTGTAAACGACAAAGTAGATATTTAATAAAAGAATGACGACAAATTTTAATGTAGTTACAATAATATAAAAAACAGACTTTTCTTTTAACCTGATTAAATTTAAAGGAACGTTATTAATCATTCCAAAGGAAACCGAAAGAAATAGAATAATAAAATAATTTGTAAATCTTGTATGGTTAAAAAAGAGAGAAGAAAACTGGCGGCTAAATGGAATTAGCACAGCACTTAAAATTATTGCTATAAATAAAGTAGAAATTAATGTAGTAAAAACTATCCGCTTCTGCTCAGTGTTGTCTTCTTCTACCGCACACCATCTTAACATAGCCGTAGGCAAACTAAAAGCAAATACCCCTATAAGTATTTGTCCTGACGCTTCAATTATTGCTAAGATTCCATATTCTGATGTAGTTAAATAACTTGTATAAAGAGGAAGGAGTATAAACCCAATTAACTTTGACGAAAGGTTCCCTATACTATAAATAGAAGTCTGTTTAACAGTATTTTTTAAGTCTGCAAGCACTATACTTTCACAAATAATAAATTATCAGACACTAATTTTCTCATATTTTTTGCAGTAAAACACTTAATCCTCTTAACATCCAAGCTTGTCCCCATCTCATAAAAGGGATTTTTGAAACAAATGGTTTCCCAGTAATTCTGTTTTTAAATATCCCGTAGTAAAAATAACCGTCTTTATCCTGTAGTGTATCAATCGTCCACTCCGCAACGTTTTTAGCAATATCAAGTCCTTCCGGGAAATGTTCCGATAATTCACTCAAACAAAGTAAGCTTGCTGCACTTGAATGAATATCAATTCTATACTTGCGTTCGGGAGTAAATTTTGGAATTTTATTATCATCAAAAAAATTATGAATATAATGCTTATAACATTTTTCTAAGCTTGAAAAATATTTTTCTTCTTTTGTTAATTTCCAAATTGAATATAACTGCTGAAGGACAAAACAAGTATGATAATGATCTTTAAAATTCCTTAACTTTTCCGGCGGGCCGTCATAATCGAAGGAACCGTCTTCATCTTGATTTGCAATCGTGTAATTAGCGGCACGAATTCCCAAATTAACCCACTCATTATTATTAGTTTCCTTTCCAACCCTAATTAAAAATTCTGCTACGAAAAGATTTAAATTATGTACATGATTAATAAATATTGGTGTATACGAAAAACATAATTGATCGTTATTAATATAGTCTATTGGTAAGTGAGTTAGAAAAACACAAAGATCTTTGCATGTGTCAAGATATTCTTTTTTACCGGTTTGCTTATACATCGCAAAATAAGCCGAGCCAACAGCTGTGGTTACAATACCGTTTGGTGTGTTACGAGGTATTGTTTTTTTTGCTTCCCAAATAAACGGGTATCCCCAACCTTTCCCCGGGTAATTTTTGGAGTAATTTTTATCAAGCCACTCAATGCTTTCATTTGCTTTGTCGAAATACTTTCTATCCTTAGTAATTCTGTATAAATCAAGGAAGCTTTGAGCAAAAAGTCCCATCGCTTTAGCATTTACTTGAGGTTTGACCAGAAGCAACTTTCTGCTGAATACGGGAAAGATTAAAAAAAATTCAAAAAGTCCTTCACGCAGAATTTCAGCAATTAAATTTTCGTTTCCCCATTTTGTAATTTTTCTAACTAAAGGCAGCTCTTTAATGTCATAAGGATCATATCCTGCCCAACCGTTTTTATCTATCCAGTAGTCCAGTTTAATAGCTGAGTTTTCAATCTTTTCTTTAATATTCATATAAAACTAAAAATTTAAAGTTTCTTTAAATAAAAACAAGCAGCATCCCCTTCAGCTTTCGCATTTAATTCCTTTGCTTTAATTTCATATTGTTCAATTTGATCTTTGGTGAATATAGATTTCTCGGGATTTTCATAATAAGAGTGCTCATCTCTCATTGGAATATCCCTTAAGTATTGTTCACTTCCCCAAAATTGATATGCCGTAGAATCATACATTATATCTGTTAATTCAAAACCGGATTCATCCGCAAGAATTTTCATGCTTTTTGGTGTGTGCAGAAAAAAATGCCTTGGGGGATCTAACGCAACCCAATTAACACCATATTTTTTCCACGAGTATGAATTTGCGATTGGTATACGAATTAAAGCCGTACCGCCCGGAATTAAAAGCCGGTTAATTTCATTCATTACTTTCAAAGGTGTATTCATATGTTCTAGTGCGTGGTTCAGCATCACCATATTAAACTTACCTTGGAATTCAAAAATATTTTTTTTAAATATTCTTATTCCGTTATCATAAAGAATATCTTCTTTAATAAAGGGATCTATTCCGGTAATGTTTGTAAAACCGTTTCTTGCCAAACCAACTAGTCTTAAGCCGTTACCCGATCCAACGTCTAATATTTTTGAATCAAAAGAAACATTAGTCTTTTTTATCTTCTCGAGAAAACCAGGATCGAATATTTTTAATAAAAACTTTCCAAAGGGATTATTGTTATCAGTCAAATAATGTTTTGCCATTATTATTTTTAGAGTCCGTTTAATAATGTTGTCTTTGGTTTTTTTTACTCTATCAAACGAATTATAATTTTTCGGATAGTATTTTTCCAGATTATCGGGAATATTTTTGATTTGAACACATTTACACGAATTGCATTCGTAGTATTCAAATTCTTCCTTGGTTCCAAACATCATTTCACGAGCAACAATTTTTTTATTACCGTCCGCATTGCCGCAAATTTTACACTTATAGTTACTCTCATCCATTTATTATTCCGCTTTTTCCATTAGTTCTAAAAGTACTTTACCTGATTTAATAAAATTTTTATAATAAAATCTTCGTTTTTTATAATTCTTCTTAAATATTTCGTTAGTTGAAGAATCCTCTTTGTGCAATATTCGTATAGCCGGGGAATAAATTGTTTTAAGATTATCTCTTTTCGCTATAAAATATAAAATGGCTTCTTCCGAATAAATAAAAGTATTAGGATACAATCCTTCATATAACTCAACATACAAGGGAGAAAAGACAAGGGCGCTTCCATGAAGTTTTACATTTAACTTTTCCTTTTCCCAGGATGGTCCAGTCGTTTCGCTTACAGTAATAAACGGTTTTTTAATGAAACGCTTCTTCGTTTTTTCGAGAATATTATCAAGAAAAAAATAATTCAGTAATAATTTTGTTCGATATAATTTTATTTGACCTCTTAATTCTTCTTTATTCTGCAAAGTGCGGGGCCTGGGATTCTGATGAGCGCCATCCTTAGTTGAAATAATATCCGGTCCTAAAATGTGAAAATTACTAAACTCAAATTTTTCAATAATTTTACTTATAAAATCCGATTGTTGAATAACTGTATCGTTGTTAATAAGTGCAATAAAATCTGCTTTTAGTTTATATTTCGCATGTAAAAAGCCAACGTTATTACCTTTTGCAAAGCCCAGATTAATTTCATTTAATATTACGGTAATTTTATCGTTATTATAAAAATTTTTTTTAAGTATTGAACCGGAGCCGTTCGGAGATCCGTTATCAACTATCACTATTTTATAATTTGTAAAATCGACATTATTAATAATTGAGTTTACGCACTCAATTGTATCTTCCAGTGTTAAAAAATGTAAAACAACAAAAGCAAATTTATAATCTTTTTTTTTCATTTAATTTACTTTATTAATAATGTTGCTTCGGTTGTTTGAATTAAATCGTATAGCCGTATTGGCCACACGGCATTTTTATTTGTTAAACTTTTGTAAACAGCTTCCAATTCTTCAAGATGACCTTTGTCGCTTTTATTCGTTGTAATTTGTTTCATACTAAATCCAAATCCTTTTACGGATTTATAATCATCAAGTATAATTGATTTCTCATCAAAGTGAATTTCCATATACTCTTTCGGTAATTCCTTAGAACCAACAGCAAAGTATGAAATGGAGGCAACCGAACCGTCGTCATATTTTAACAATATATTTTTATTATCACCTTTCAAAAACTTATTATTTACCGGATTTATATTCTCAAAACTCATACTCTTTATTTTTGAGTTAGTTAAGCTTGTAACTAAATCGATTATGTGGCAGGCCTCTCCAATAATACGCCCCCCGTTTTCATGTATCCAATGGTCCGCCTGAACAAATCCTGCGTTCATTCTGTAATTAATAATTAGCGGATTGATCCTCTTATCCGTATGTTTTTTTATTTCACTAATATATTTGCTAAATCTTCTATTAAATCCTACCATTAACATCGGTTTATTATTCACATCCGAATTATAAAAATCTATTATTGGCCGAAGCTCTTCCATATTTGTTGCTAAAGGTTTCTCAACAAAAACATTCTTTCCCTTTCTCAAGGCTTTCATAGTAAGCCCAGCATGACTATCGTGTCTCGTAGAGATAAGAACCAAGTCAACATTTTCATCATTTAATATTTCCTCATATTCAGTCGTTACATAATTGGCTCCAAAATGTTCTGCCAACGCTTTACCTTTATAGCCGCTTTTGTTCATTACCGCATAAAGATTAAATTTATTACTCAGCCTTTCGATATTGGGTAAGTGAACACTCTTTGCAAAACTGCCTGCGCCAACAAGAGCGACATTTATTTTATTTTTATCAATAACTTTGCTATTTAATTCAACCTTTTTGCTTAAAATTGCATCGGATTTCTCACTGCTATAATTTACAACAACCATTAAAGGTTTTGATTCAGCTCTGCGAATCAGCTCGTAAGCTTCAGAGATATTTTTTATATCAAACTCGTGTGTTATTAAATCGTCAATCTTTACCTTTCCCAAACTTATTAACCGAAGGTATTCTTGCATATTTCTGTTTTCCGTCCAACGAACATAAGCAAACGGATAATCAACACCGCTTTGTTCATATTTGCCATCATACCTTCCGGGACCATAAGAGGTGGAAATTTTAAAATCCAATTCTTTTGAATAAATATCAGATCTGTTAATTGTCATTCCGGAAACGCCGACCAATATAACCTCGCCTTTCTTTTTACACATCTGAAAGGATTGAGCTAACGGAGCACTACTGTTTGTTGCGGCAGTAAAAAGGACCGCATCGGCACCATAACCACCCGACCAATGATTAACAGATTTAACTATATCTTCATTCCCATTAATAATAATTTCGGCACCAAGTTTTTTTGCTAATTTTAATCTTTCGTTTTCGAGATCGACAGCGGCAACCCGGATTCCTGAATTATGAAGAATCTGTATAGCTAGAAGACCAATAATACCGGCACCAAGTACAACACAAGTCTCTCCAAATTGAAGACTTGCTCTTCTAACGCCTTGAATTGCTATTGCGCCCAAGGCTACGGAAGACGCTTTTTTAAAACTTAAACCATCGGGTATCTTACAAACTAAATTAATAGGAACATTAACAACCTCCGCATGACCGGCGCCTGCAGCGGCAACACGATCTCCAACCTCAAAGTTATCTACTCCTTCGCCAACCTCAACAACTATACCGCTTAATGAATAGCCTGTTGGCGAACCTGTCCCCAATTCATTTTTCACCATTGAAAAAGTACTTTTTAAGCCATCCGATTTTAATTTATTAATTACTTTGGAAATTTTTTCCGGCTTTTCTTTTGCCTTTTGTATTAGTGTTTTACCGCTGTCGGTTATACTTTTTGTTTCTGTGCCCGTTGAGATACAACTGTTTACAACTTTAATTAACACATTTTTTCTTGCGACAACGGGAGCAGGAACTTTTTCACCGACAACCATCCCTTTTTTAACTATTGCTTGTAACATTTTAATCTACTCATTTTTAATATTTAATACTTTTATATAATGAAATTAGCTTTTTAGAAGCTTCTTTCCAGTTGTATTTACTTATGACAGCTTCTTTTCCACGTCTGCCCATCTCTTTTCTAAGCTCCGGATTTTCATATAATGTTAAAATACTTTCGGCTAATTCCGCCGAATCGTTTGCACTATAAATTAATCCGGCATTTTCATTTTTTAATATTCTTTCGATAGGTTTACAATTAGACGCAACTACCGGTTTTTCAAATACCATATATTGAAACAATTTATGAGGGATTGTGTTATCCGTATGTTTAGTTTTTAAGTGAGGTATTAAGCAAACGCTGCTTGCGGCAATATAAGAAGATAATTTTTCAACCGGCTGCCATCCCTCGAATGAAATATATTTTTTAACCTTTAAATTACCGGCTAAATTTACTAAATCATCAAAATTTCTCCCCGTACCGACCAAAACCAATTTAAAATTTTCTATTTTATTTACAATGAAGGGAACAGCTTTAACGGCAACTTCCAACCCTCGATGAATATCAAAACCTCCTACATATGTTACATTAAAGTTATTCTGAAATTTTTTAATAATTGATTCATCAATTTTATCAGACAAAAACGTATCAAGATTTACGTAATTGGGAACTACCGAAAATTTATTTTCCGGAACTCCCAAGCCTTTATATCTTTCGACAGCTTCTTCAATAACGGTAATCAAATAATCAAATTTACTGCACCACTTAACCTCGGAAGCATGCCATTTTTTTATAGATATTAAAATGTTTCCGGGAAAAGTATTTGCAAACTTATAATGTTTTAATCCTTCAACATAATTTTCGTGCAAGTCCCCAATTAGAACAATATCATTAAACCGCTTTTTAATTTTTATCCCAACTTCAAACAAATATAAATCATGTATATGCAAAGCATTTATTTGGTGCCGCACAATATACTTTTTAATTATTCTTTCCAAGTAAGCAGGGTAAACATTTAAAACTGTATTTGTCAAACCTCTAAGTTTATAAATAAACTTTTTAGAAACGGAAACATTTACAATTGTTGCACCATGATAATCGTCCTTACGGGAAGGTCCGTCGAATGTAAAACAATAAACATAAACCTTGAAACCGACTGCCGATAAAGCCTGCACTTCATTTTCTACTCTCAGGTCACCGTAAAACTCTTTATCCAGCAGCATTCCAATATTCATCACTTCTTCCCTTTCAGTAAAATGAATGTTGGTTCTTTATCAAAATTATGTTTTAAATTTTTATATTCAGCCGGAGTTAAAACTAATATTGATATTTTCCTATCGATTAGTTTTTCCGTTTTATTTTTTACTCTGTTTATTTCTTTATTATTTAAGTTAGAACCAACTATTACCAAATCTATTAATCCGCTGTCGTTTCCCGCTGCATAATCTCCGCGAATAAATGCCGTACTAATATCTCCAATTTTGTTAATAATATCCGAAATTACTTTATCAATACCGGTAGATTTTAAAACAATATTTCTTAATTCGTTAAAAAGCGGATGCGAAGAATTTGCCTTGTATATTTTATTTCGCCCTTTAAACTCCGACGTAAGAATTTTAGCCTCTTCCAATTTATTCAACTCAACCCTTATACCATTAGTCGATTCGTTAAACTCCGTACTAAGCTGACGCAAATATCCTTTAGTCTTTGGGTTTAAGAAAAACTTAAATAAGAGCTTAATCCTAGTTTCCGATGTAATAATTGATTTTAACATAACGAGTAATTTTATTACTCGAAATATAATGGAAAAAGTTTAAAAGGAAAGGAAAAAATCTGCTATTTTCGGTTACGCTTAATTTTTAACAGCCCGTTTACAACTCAACTACATGGTCATTTTCAAACTTATATTTCTTACCGGATTTTTCACAGTATGCAATATTATTTTCGTCAAATACCAATTTTTTACCGGCTTCACTAAACCAGCCGACAATTCGTGCCGGATTACCAACAACTAATGCAAAATCCGGAACATCCTTTGTTACCACAGATCCTGCACCAACAAATGCAAACCGGCCGATTGTGTGTCCGCAAACTATAGTTGAATTTGCACCGAGTGAAGCGCCTTCTTTCACTAAAGTTTTTATATAGTATTTTGCTCCTACTTGCGGGTATTTGCTTCTCGGATCTAAAATATTTGTGAAGACCATCGATGGTCCGCAAAAAACATAATCTTCCAATGTAACTCCTTCGTAAACGGAAACATTGTTTTGTATCTTTACAAAATTTCCAATGGTTACATTATTTCCAACATTCACATTCTGACCAAGCACACATTTTTTACCGATTTTAGCGCCGGATTGAACGTGCGAAAAATGCCAAATCTTAGTTCCTTCGCCAACTGCTACATTATCATCAACGTATGCAGATTCATGTTTAAAGTAATCCATTTTAATTCCTATTTTTTCTTTAGTAAAATCGGATGCATTGTTTCTCTATCTGCAGATAGATTTTCATTTCTTATTTTATAAACAAGCTGTATAGAAGGTCTAGCAATATCAATACCAAATCCGTTACCACTTAGAGTTCGTTCATATACTCTGTTATGTAAATCCGTAAATCCCTCCGTAAACTCTATTTCTTCATTATCGATTTTTATGGAACGGAAAGTGGGTTTGCCCCGGGCAATTATTTCTTCTGGTAAATCGTTTCTATCAATCGATAAATACCATTTAACTGTTGCATTTTTAAATTCAACAAATCCGCTCATTTTATCTTTTTCATTTAAATGTACTTTGGTTGTTTCAACTTCACCGAATAACCAAATTAACAAATCAAAAAAGTGAACTCCAATGTTGGTTGCAACTCCGCCCGACTTAGACGGATCACCCTTCCACGAGAAGTCATACCAAGGACCGCGGGAAGTGATGTAAGTCAGATTAACTTCATACTTCCGGTCCGATTTATCGTTCGATATTTTTTCCTTAAGCGCAATTAAAGAAGGGTGGACGCGCAACTGCAGGATTGTATAAACACGCTTTCCTGTTTCTTTTTCCAATTCCTGAAGCAGATCCAAATTCCAGGGATTTAATACAATAGGTTTTTCACAAATGGCATCGGCTCCTACTCTTAATGCTAACCGGATGTGTGCATCGTGTAAATGGTTAGGCGAACAAATGCTTAAATAATCTACCGGCTGCTTACTCTTATCCCTTTTTAATTTTTCGAGATGTCTGTCAAATCTGTCGAACTCGCTAAAATATTGAGTGTTTCGAAAATACCTGTCCAAAATTCCCACAGAATCATGGGGATCTAAAGCTGCGATTAAATTATTTCCGGTATCTTTTATTGCCTGCAAATGTCTCGGTGCTACATAACCGGCAACTCCGGTTAAACCAAAATTTTTCATTTACTTACGCTCTCCTATGTTAAATTTTTCTTTCTTTTATAAACCGAATAAATTCCAAGTAAAATAATAAGACAAATTAGAATATCTCCAACCCAGACAGCTGTTACACTTGCAAAATATGTTTTAGGGTGAAACGTGAACTTAAGTCTATATTCGCCCTTAGGGACTTTAACCCCTCTCAAAATATGATTTACTTGTAACACATTAAGCTCTTTGTCATTTATTTTCGCTATCCACTTCTTAGGATAATAAGTTTCAGATAAAACTAAAAATTGAGGTGAATCCGTTTTAATATCGAAACTTAATGAGTTTGGGTCTTTTTTTAGTAATTTAATATTTCCGCTGCCGGAAAACGTTTCCTCTTTATCATTGCCAACCATCAATGCCTCGCTTTGCGGATTAAATGTTGTATCGTTCATAAATAATACCAAGCTTTCCGGCGAAGAAAACTTTTTAATCCTTTTAACGAACCATGCTTTCGGAAGTGAATTAGGGTTTTCATACATAATTTGTTTTCGTGCTTTGTCCGAAGCTATTCCCGTTAAGAAACCTTCGTTAAGCTGTCCGGGAGAAATAACATATTTCCCGTTGAGCATATTTATAATATTCCAGTTTATTTTATCTTGCGTAGGTGAGTTATAAAGATTGTGAGCAATAACATCCTGAATTGCCTGAAGTTTTATTGCACTATAACCATTTATTAATGGGTAAAAATATGCATAATGGTTGCTTGTAAAGTCTCCTCCCAACACAATTGCCCGCTGGGAATCATCTGCGCTTGAAAAAATCTTGGTAATAGGAGTCGCTTTAAATTCTGATTGTTCAAGTTTTTTAGGATTATCCAAATGTATGTATTTATGCGCTCTGTTAGAAACAGTAAAAATCTCGAAGCCGGCTGCCAGTAGAATTAAAATAGCAAACACTTCTATTTTAATTTTCTTTTTTAGATATGCGGCAACAATTCCTGCGGATGCTATTAAAAATATTAATAATGTGCGCGTATCGGAAACTAAAAATTCTTTTCTGATGGTCTTAATAACTTTAATTGTGTTTGCATCATATCTTCTAGGTTCGATTGACGTCATATAACTAAAAGTATTGCTTAGCAATAAAATTCCGCCTGCAATAATTATGGCAATACCGAAAACAGACATAACCCACTTAAAATCCTTATCCCGGACGCCTTCTACTATAGCTTTTAATCCATACCCGGAAAGTATTAGGGTCATAATAAAAGTTATGTTAAGAATCATGGAGGGAGCTCTAAATTTAGCAAAATAGGGAACATAGTAGAAAAACAATTTATAAAATGCCGGGAAATGTCTTCCGAAAGAAAGCAAAATAGAGAATACGATGAACACAGCCAGAGCAATTACAAATTTATCTTTTCTATAATAAATTGTACCGATAATTGCGAAAAGGAAAAGAATCATTCCCATACTGGCATAATTACCGTTAAACGGTTTTGCGCCCCAATAGCCGGGCACTTGTCTGCCTTTAAGCTGAGGATATTTAGAACCGTTATAAATTTCTCCCTGCAGTCCGCCGTTATAACGCGGAATAAAAAAGCTCATAATTTCATCCGGAGCGAAAGACCACTGAGTTGCATACTCAAAACTTACTCCGCCGGCTTTTTCAGCTGTTTTGGCTTCTGCACCAATTTTAACCGGGTTACCGCCTCGAGTAGAATATTTTGCGTATTCATTAGTAGTAAATAACGGCTGCGCAGCAGTCATAAAAACAAGAACAAGGGCAACAACAAATTTCATAAACAAGTTAACCGTTTGCTTGTATTTTTTATCAATGAGCATTTTAACAACCGGATAAATATACAAGAAGAACAATACCATTATTCCGTAAAATACTATTTGAAAATGGTGAGTTCTAACAAGCCAGGAAAATGCAAATGCAAAAAGTCCGGCACCAAGCCAGCTATTTTTATCAAAGAAATAAGCAAAGCTCCAGAACACCCACGGTAAAGTCATAACTGCCCGGAATTTGGAATTATGACCTTCACCAATTAGCGCTTGCCAATCGGGAAGCATAACGAAAACCACCGCCACAATAACAGCAAGATACCAAGGAATTTTCAAATACCTGAGGAACAAATAAATACCTATTCCGCCAAGCAGTAAATACCAAAAAACCCAATACGATATTCTTCCAAGAAATCTAATCAGAGTATCGATATGAATAATGTTGGGTGTTAATCTTGAATAAATCGGTTCACCGCCAAATATAGATGGGTTCCAGAGAACCGTTTCCCCTGTTTCTTTAGCCCATTCAACCCACCGGTGAGTTTGACCAACACTTGCCAAATAATCTGATCCTACGGGTCTTTGACCACTCAGCATCCAAGGTAGGAAATAATAAAGCAGCGGAATTAAGATTATAATAACCGCTATTGTATTTTTAGATTTTTCCGGTAAATTGGCTAAATAATTAACTGGTTTTTTCTCTTCTGTAGGTTTCAATTTCTTTTTTTTGTGTTTGCTCATAATAATTTATTATCGTTTTGAAATTTTTAATAAAGTAATATAATTAAGAATCTTGGAAAATTATAAATAAATAATCATTAAAAACTTAGAATAGTGTTTAGTATTTTTTCTCCCGCTTTACCGTCTCCGTAATAATTTTTCTGTTGTGCAAATTGATTAACTTTTACCTTTTCCAGAATTAATTCCTTGTTCGTTCCGGTAATAAAATTCCAATTCCCTTCGATGGTTTCAATCCATTCGGTCTCGTCGCGCAGGGTAATGCACGGTTTTTTCAAAAAGTAAGCTTCTTTCTGCAAACCGCCGCTGTCTGTTAAAACTTTTTTACTATTTTTCAAAAGTAATATCATTTCCAAATAACTTACCGGTTCAATTATTTTCACATTATCGTTAAATGTAATTTCACTCAGTTTCGAAAGCGTTCGCGGATGCAGCGGAAGTACGACCGGTAAATCGAGTTCGGAAAAAGCATCGAAAATGCTTTGCAGTCTTGTTTTGTCATCGGTATTTTCCTGCCTGTGAACAGTTGCCAGATAGAAATTTTCTTCATCGGTAACATCAGATAACTTATGTTTTTTACCGGCTAACTTTTGATAGAACAAAATTGAGTCGAACATAACATCTCCCGTAAAAACAGCATTTCTCTCAAGCCCTTCGTTCTTAAGCAGATGTAATGCATTCAGCGAAGGAGCGAACAATAAATCAGAAATTCTATCGGTTGTAATTCTATTAATTTCTTCCGGCATAAGTTTATTAAAGCTTCTTAAGCCTGCTTCAACATGTGCTATTTTAATATGAAGTTTGGAGGCTGCAAGCGCGCCTGCAATAGTTGAATTTGTATCACCGTAAACAATTATCCAATCCGGTTTTTCGCTCAGTAAAACCTTTTCTATCTTCTGCAGCATCATTCCGGTTTGATATGCATGCGAACCCGAACCAACTTCCAAATTGTAATGCGGACGCGGTATTTCCAATTCATCAAAAAATATTTTGGACATATTCTCGTCGTAATGCTGCCCTGTATGAACAAGTACTTCATTAACACCGGTTTCTTTTTCTATTATTTTCGTTAGTACAGCAGCTTTAATGAATTGAGGTCTTGCCCCAATAATCGAAACGATTTTCATTTTACGGTTTCCTCAAAAACTTGCACAAGTTTTTTTGTTAAATTCTTACGAGAGAATTGTTCAACTATAAAAGTGAACCTTGAATAATCAGTTTTCCAATCTTCATACATCTTTTTTAATAAATAATAGGCCCCTTCACTATCATTATACTCAACCATTTCACCGCTATTTGTTTCTTGCAAAATTTTTTGAGCATCTCCGTTTACCGGACCAATAGCGAAAACCGGTTTTCTGCATCCGAGATATTCAAAAATTTTCCCGGTTAAAAAACCTTCATTATCCGGAACGTCATCAATTACCAATAAAAGAGCGTCCGAGCTTTGGAGAACTTTAGTTGATTCTTTATGCGGTAAAAAGGAGGTAAAATTAAAATACTCTAATAACTTCTCTTTATCTATCAGTTCCGATAACCGGGGCGTTGCTCTGCCGACAATTCTTAGTTTTATGTTTTTAACTCCATCTTCATAAACAACACGTTTTAATGCATGGATTAAGGGATAAGGAATTCTGTCGTCCGACATTGAACCGGTATACGCAATAGTAAACTTATCATTTTTCGCATGCTGAGTTTCGCCGAAATCACTCTCGTCGTAACCATTGGGAATCAAGTAAAATTTATTCTTTGCTTTTGCTTTAAGAATACCAATAAGACCGTTACTGATTGAGACAATCCCGTCTGCATTACTTAAAACTTTCTTTTCCAGCTTTGCATCAAAAAATTTTGTAAAAACGCTCCTTTTAATATTTTGATAATAAACAATTTCCATCCACGGATCCCTAAAATCGGCAATCCACCTTTTATTTGTTTTTTTTGCAATGCTTCGGGCAATCAATCCATCTGTTTGGGGCGGAGAGGTAGAAAATATTAAATCAATATTTTCATTCTTAACTATTTTAACTCCCTCTTTTACAGCAAAATATTTCCAGCCTATTTTGGCATCCGGAATAAATAAATTGATTCTTATCCATTGAGCAAGTTTTTCCTTAATACCGGCATTCTCCTTTTTCAAAAGAACATCGGCGGGAATTTTATCATTTTTATTATGACCGATAAACTTTTTATAAATCTCAAATGGCTCAAGAGACTTTGTTTTATAAACTTTACATTCCTTTGGAATATCCGCTGCAAGGGATTTATCTTCAACCGGACTATCGGGATTTTTGACTGTTAAAACAATAGGCTGCCACCCGAATTGCGGAAGGTATTTTGCAAACTTTAGCACTCTCTGAACTCCCGCACCGCCCGCAGGAGGCCAATAATATGTTATTATCAGTACTTTTTTCATTCTCAACCGACCAGAGCCAATAATTCATTTACAAACTTAGTCCATGAATAATTTTCCGCTTCTTTCTTAATATTCTGCATAAACTCTGTTTCTTTATTTTCTGCGTAAAACTTTACGATTGCATCTGCTAACTGTTCCGGATTATTTTTTTCTATTAAATAACCGTTTTGTCCGTCTTTTATTATCTCACCCAATCCGCCCACATTAGAACCGATTAACGGTTTCCCAAAATTAACGGCAACTTGAACAATTCCGCTTTGAGTAGCATCTTTATAAGGCAGAATAACCGCATCTGCAGCGGAAAAGTAGTATTTAACTTCCTCCGAATCAATAAATTTATCAATAACATCAACACTTTCGGAAATATGATATTTTTCAATCAGATCATCATAAATTTTTTTCTCTTGATAAAATTCTCCTGCAATAACCAGTTTAACATTCGAGCTTTGCTTAATAAGGCTCATAGCTTTAAGCAGCACATCAAGTCCTTTATATTCCCTGACAAGACCAAAGAATAAAATAATCTTAGGATAATTGAGATTTAAATATTCTTTTGCAGCTTCCTTATCAACTGGTTTTCCAAAACTTGAATAGACGGGATGAAACAATACTTTAAATTTTGCGTTTGGTCTTATTCTAAGCAGATCATTCTTAACTTTTTGCGAAAGTAAAATAAAGTAATCAACTTTAGAAAAAAAATATTTTGTAAAGCTTAAGTCGCCCGGTTTAGTCTCATGCGGAATAACATTATGGCACACGGAAAGAATTTTTGTGTGATTATTTTTTTTTACTATCTTGGCAATTGTTCCAAAAGCGGGAGCAAAAAACGGCATCCAAAAACTGAAGATGAGAATATCCGGCTTATCGGATTTAATTTTCTTACCAACATTAAACCAGTTTAGCGGATTTATCGAATCCAATAATTGACTGCTTTTTATGTTCAATTTGTTCCCCGATACTTCGTATTGAGTTTTGCCCGGGAAAAGTAACTTTGGATACTGCCTTTTGAAAGTAATTATTTGCACATCATTGTTTTTTAATAATTCACTTGCAAGAATATTTGTAAAGTTTGCAATTCCACCACGAAATGGATAAGCCGGTGAAAGGATTGTTATTTTCATTAATGCAGTTTTGTGAATTTTGTTACACTATTTGTTTTACAAAACAAAATTACTTTTTCTCTTTAATGTTATAATCTTTGTCGAAGTTGGAATTATGCACCATTATTTCGCCGAGCAACCCAACCGAGAAAAATTGAATACCAACAATAATCAGTAAAATACCAAGAAAGAAAAGAGGACGATTATTAATATATTTTGAACGGAAAAGCCATTCGTAGGCTAAAAATCCATCTACTAAAACACCGAGCAAGAAAAACAAACCTCCTACAAATCCAAACAAATGCATAGGTCGCTGGATATAGCGGGTTGTAAAAATTACCGTAATAAGGTCTAAAAAACCTTTGAAAAATCTGGAAATACCAAACTTGGTTTTACCATAACGGCGGGGATGATGTTTAACAACAATTTCGGAAACTCTAAAACCTTTCCAATATGCCATTACGGGAATATACCGGTGAAGCTCTCCATGAACATCTATATTTTTAACAACTTCCTTTCTATAAGCTTTTAATCCGCAGTTAAAATCGTGTATTTTTATCCCGGTCATCAAGCCCGTAACAAAGTTAAAAAAGCGTGACGAATGTTTTTTTATAAAAGGATCAAAACGTTTTTTCTTCCAGCCCGATACTAAATCATAACCCTCTTCCAATTTACTTAACAAATTAGGAATTTCGTCGGGATCATCCTGCAAATCCGCATCCATGGTAATAATAACATCACCGTTAGCATTATTAAACCCAACATTCAGTGCTGCGGACTTACCGTAATTTTTTCTAAAACTTATATATCTTATTTTTTTATTTGCGCGCGCTAAATCCTTAATAATTTTTAAAGAGTTATCCGTACTGCCGTCATCAATAAATAAGATTTCATGATCGGGTGATATTGTATTAACTGCATTGTTTATTTCCCCTACTAATGGTCTAATGGATTCTTCTTCGTTTAATAAAGGGATAACAATTGATATCTTTTTGAATCGAAATTGCTTAACATTGTCTGTTCTTTTTTCGGAACCGGGTTTTCTTGGTTTTCTATTATAATTTCTTTTATAGTATCTTCGTTTCGGATGGTAAGTTTTTTCTGCTTGCTTACCACTTTTAGGCGGATTATTTTTAATACTGGCAGAATTGGATGAAGTTGAAGAAACTTCCTTCTTTATTTTAGTATTATTTGGGTTATTAGCGGTTTGATTTTTTTGATTTTTGTCGTTCATTATATTCATTTATAAATAGTAAAATAAATTTTAAAGTTAAGTTAATATATTTCTAAAATCAATTTGCAATAAATTAGTCGTTCACTCAGATATAAAAATTTTTTGTGCCGATTAGTAATCTGTTCTACTAAAATTTATCCGGATGTAGTAAGAAAGATTTTGAAATTAAATAAAAAGATAATATGGGCGGAATAATATTTTGGGCTATTATACGAACAGCAATTCTAATTCCACTGCTATGGATTTTTATGGATTGGATTGAGTATAAATATTGGTGGGCAGTATTATCATTAACTATATATGGCATTATAATTCATCCGGCGGTTGTTCAGTATAAATTGTTTTTGGATAAAAATAAAGAGCTTTTAACAAATTCGCTCTGTTCAACTTGCAAACATTTTGACGAAACCGCCATTATTTGCTTAAAGTATGATAAACACCCGACTAAAGATTACGTGCCATGCGACGGTGCCGAATGGGAACCGAAATAACTGTTTCCGTCAGTAAAAAAATATAGGTTAAACTTAGGAACAAAGCATTTAATAAAAACATTATAACGCATAACGTTAAGCAATATATCATTAATTATAGCGATGTATTTTGCGGTAGAGAAATTCTGCCGCAAAATAATAACGCGGTCCGGGTCGGGCAAATAAATCAGGATCAACAAAAATTATATGATTTTGTTTTGAAGCATTCAGCTCACTCCACTCTTCATAAGCAGTCTTAACATCTTTTGCGGTTAAATTTTTATTCCTAAATAAAATAATATAATCAGGATTTTTCTTTAACACTTCTTCCCTGCTGTAAACAGGATAATTTACCTTTGTACCGTTTGCAATATTTTTCATCCCTGCAGTTTCTATTATTTCATTTATAAAAGTATTTTCGCCCGCAAGCATTATTGGTCTTAACGAAACAAGGAACATTGCCTTGTTGTTTCGGATGCCGGAATTCTTATTTTTAATATAATTTATTACAGAATCCCATTGTGAAATTTTTTCCTTTGCAAATTTTTCTCTGTTAAATATTTTACCCATATCAAGAAAAGTTTTATTTATACCCGAAAATGTTTTAGGGTTTGAGACAAACAATGTCATTCCTAAATCTTTTAACTTATCGTATGAATTTTTCGAATTTCCTACAACTGTCATACAAATTAAATCAGGTTTCAACGATACAATTTTTTCATAATCGACGGTTAACATATTACCAACTTTCTCAACTGATTTGGCTTGAGAAGGGAAATTACAATATGTAGTATTCCCTACTAATTTATTTCCTTCCCCAAGTGCATATATCATTTCCGTCAGATTTGGTGCAAGTGTAATAACTCTTTGCGGTACGGGTATAATAGTTACTTTAACTCCAATATCATCTACTATTGTATCGGATACGGCAGGCGTTTTATTTCCCGGTTTGGAACAACCGGCAATAAAAACAAGCAGAAGTAATAATTTAATTATCCTCATATAAATTACTAAATTAGGTCGATGACAGATTTAAAAAAGTAAAAAGTTAAAGTAAGGGAGAATGCAAGTTTAATAACCATTACAAGCATGCTGGCAACAAATGATGCGAAACCAACCTTAAGTGCTTCCGAATGATTTTTTCCGGCAAGAAGTTCCCCTATAATTGCGCCGAACAAAACACCAAAAATTAATCCGTACGGCGGGAAGAAAAATATTCCGGCAATCATTCCGATAATTGAACCCCAAATACCATATTTTGATGCATTATATAACTTCGCACCGAGAATCGGGAGGATATAATCAAGCAAATAAACAACAACCGTAATAACACCGAACCAAATTAAAAATTTAGATGTGAACGCATCATGATTAATAATTTGAACTAAAATTAAAGCTAAGTAATTAAGAGGGGGACCCGGCAGACCAGGAACAATACAGCCGACTATTCCAAAGACTGTAAGTCCAATTCCTAAAAGGACAAGAATAATTGATAAAACATCCATAATGATAATTTACTAAATCTAATTTTTAAATTCTTCTTTAAAGAAATAATAAAAGGATTGAAAGTTTTGTTTGAAACTGAGATAAAAATAATTATTTTTGCATCGCACCCTTAGCTCAGTTGGCAGAGCATCTGACTCTTAATCAGCAGGTCGCCGGTTCGAACCCGGCAGGGTGCACTTTTAAGCTCTATAAATAATATTTGCAGGGCTTTTTTATCGTTGGCAAGATGCAGCAGCTCGAATTGAGTAAAAAACTACATAATTCCATATTTAGAAAATTTCCAGTTAGAATTCAATCGTGATATGGAATGAAAAGAGAATACGGCATTCTGAGTTCGATAAATGGAGAGTTTTATTTAGAAGATATGTCATTTATGCAAAACGCATCGGATTTTAAAATGGCTAAACCTTGTACCTGTTATAAAGCTCTTTTCTTACGGGACAGCTGCAAATTATCCCATTACCAAAATGGAAATGATAAGGACAATGTCTGTTTAGTTTTACAACAAAATGAACTTTTTGGCTAACGCAGTCTTTGATTGAACAACTAGGTTTATCATCCGGCTTTAAGCAGGCAAAATCACGATCGCATTTTGTGGTTTGCTGAATTATCTCTTCAGAAATTTCCAGTTTCATATTAACAACTATTTAAAATTTGCTATATCATAATAAAAATATTTAGGATAATTAGCAATACATGGCACAAATTTATCAGAAAAAGCAGTGGCGATTAAAAACCTCTTTATTTAACTCCAGTTTAATAAATGATAAATCAATTTAACAGAAGCGCATTAAACAACAGTTTGTACGTACTTTGCGTAGAAGCCCTGAATTGCGGATTGAACGCAAATAAAATCAATTGTCCCTTGTTTTTCTTTACCCAGACCAAACCGACCTTATTTCCAAGTTTTTCTATTTTCTCACCGTAACCGCTCAGTAAAATATCCTTTTCCGGAAAGTAGCCAATTACTCGTCTGTCCAAATCGAAATGAGGAATTGAGGTTGTGAATACCGGTCTGGCTCTAAAGAAAACTCCGACCTCGTCTTCCATTCCGTAAGTTAAAGGATGATCTTTTTTTAGTTTAAGTCTGACTAACGATCCCGGAACATACAACCCGTTTTTCCGGAGTGAACTTGATATGTCATTTACCGGAAGCCTGAATTCCTCTTTGTCGTTATTTCCATGTTCCAATGTTAATGTTCCCATAAAAAGTCCGGTTGAATTTCCCCACGAAATAATTTTCCCGCCGTTATCCAAAAACGATAAAATTTTCTGCATTCCCTTTTTCCCAATTCCTTTCGTAAACTCAGGCGGGTAACTGCTCGGGTAATAATCATTTTTAGATTTGTATTTTCCGCTCATTAGAATATCTTTATTAGCGTTGGGAAATATTATAATGTCAAAATTTTTGAAGTTTGTTTTTTCAACTTCTCCCGGATAGACAACTTTATACGGGATATCGTAAGTATCGAAAATGAATCTCGTCCAACCCGCATCCATATCGTGAAAATATGTTTGAATCAATGCAATTCTCGGTACAGCAAAGGGTTCCGAATTAACAGCAATTTTCTCCTTGGCAAACAAGGGCGATACTTTTAAGTTATTTAAAAGCGAGTGAGTTTTTTTGTTTTTGTAAATCACAAAACTTCCTTCGGGAATAGTTTTTCCATCGACGTTAACTTTTCCGGTTAACCGTTCAACCTTTAATCCCATTTTCTTAGCGGTAAAAGCGGCTTTGTAGCTTTCGTTATTATTTGCCGTAAAAAATGCGGCTTTGTAGTTTGCAGGTTCAGGTAAATTGAGCGAGAAAGGGAAACTTAATTTTTGTAATGAGTTATTGAGTTCTGCAGATTTCGTATCAACTTCTATTGATGTAAGACCTCTGTGTAAGGGGAGTGACCAAGTTGTAATATCGTAAGGTCTTATTAATTTTCCATTTGGTGTATAATGACGAACCGGGAAATTTTGTTTTTCCATTACTTCTTTAACAAAAGCACGGTAAGGTTGAGATAAAGGAATTACAATATCGCCGGATTTAAAATCTTTTCCGTTAATCTTTAAGTTTGAAATTAATTTATAAGTTTTAATTCCGTGTTCGTTTAATAGGTTTACCGTTTCTACAAGCTCGCTTTCGTCATGCTGTTTTAACGGCAGAATATAAAAATACGGCGGTTGGGTTTTTCCCAACTCAACTTCCTTTTTGCAAAGATCGTTTCTGTACTGAAGTATCCTTTTTTTGTGCAACGCGGCGGTTTTAATTATCGACATAGTCGAGGAGATTTCGTATTTAACAATATCCGATAGTCTCCACCATCCGCCCTTCCACGGTGCGGGCATGTTTATACTTTTTTTATACTCGGATAGACCTTTACCGCGCGCGTTTAATTCCGTCGGTTCAACATAAACGGGTTTAGCGTAATCGGCGCTTGCACATTCGGTTAAAAAGCCTATCACATTTTTCCAAATACATGTTTCGGTAGAACCCGGCCAATAATCATCGAATAAATAATGCTGCGATACACCGGTTAGTCCGTCTTTCGTCATATCGGTAATTAAGTTCGACCCAAACACTCCCGACCAGTTCCAAATACCGGCATCTATGTTTTCAGCAATAGGATCGTGCGGCGGCGGGACGTAATAGCGCGCCGTTGTAGAGCCCATTTGATGTTTTTCCACCATTACTTGCGGATACCAAACAGTATTATAAATTCTTGCTATTGCTTTTGTGTCTTTCTGACTAAGAGTAACAAAATCGCGGTTGTTATCATGTCCAACATATTTATGATATACTCCTGGCATGGAACTTCCTTCGTACTTTGTTCCTTTATATTTTTTGTAATGATTTACAACCATATCCATTCCGTCGGGATTATGACAAGGAACCATCATATAAACCGCATTGTTTAGCCATGAAGTTTTTAACGGATCGGTTGTAGTGGCCAAATCATATACAATTAATGGTGCGGCTTGCGAAGGACCGACTTCATCCGAATGCATTGAGAGTGTTGCCAAAACAAAAACTTTACCCTCGTTAAATAATTTTTGTCTTTGTTTTTCCGCTAAGTTATAGTTTAGCGCAAGTTCTTTATTTATACTTTTCAATCGATCCAGATTCAAAATATTTTGAGCTGAAGAAATAAAACATATATACATTTTTTTCCCGAGCGGCGATTTACCTATTTCAACTAATTTAATTCTGGGAGACGACTTATCAACTTTCTGTAAATAGGAAATTAATTGTTCGTAATCGATCAGCATTCTATCGGTCCCGGGATTAAAACCGAAATATTTTTCCGGTGTTTGTATTCCGGTTAAGTTTTGAGCAACTAAATTAGCGGATAATAAAAAAAGAAACAGAAATGAAGTAATTAAAATGAAAGAGAATACTTTTGATTTTGCGGACATCTTTTCTCCGGTTTTTCGTTGTCGATTTAGATTTTTGCAATATAGCAAAAAAATATCATTGCGTTTACAAAAAACAAATTTGAAAAATATTTTAGGAACTAAACCTTTCATTAAGAATTCTTGTCTAAATTTATATTCAATTAATATTTCCGAGGATCATTGAGATGAAGAAAATATCTGTATTTGCATTTTTCGTTTTATTTATATTTTCCGGATGCAGCAGTTATTCTATTGTGAGTAGAGAAGTTAACCAACAAATTAAAATTGACGGCAAACTGAATGATTGGGACGGAAAGCTAAAGTATTTCAAAGATGAAAAAATAGCTGTCGGAGTTTTAAACGACCCGGATAATTTATATCTCTCTTTATCCACAGCCGATAAAGGAAACATAATTAAAATCCTTAAGATGGGATTTACAATTTGGTTTGAACCCGGGAATGAAAAGGGGGAAACCATCGGTATTCAATATCCCATCAAAAAAGAAAGAGCAACGCCGGAAAGATTTGTAAAATCCAACAGGAATCCATCCGGCGGTAAAATAATTGAGAAAATGATTAACAATAATAAATTAAATAATAGTGAGTATTTGGTAATTAATGATGACAATTTTCCTCTCGGAGCTTATTCTTTAACAGATAAAAGCGGAGTGAAAATCAGGTTGAGTTACAATGCCGGCAGATTAGTCTACGAATTAAAAATACCAAACAGAGCCGGGAAATACTTCCCCTTAAATTTAACTGCACTTGATAATAATATTTTAAGAATAAAGTTTTCTACAAGTAAACCGGAAAAACCCTTACGGGAAAAAGTCTCTGCATCACCGCGCATCGGGAAGGGAAGCAGAACCGGCGGTATGAGAAGGGGAAGAAGGCAAAGCCCGCAAGCAAGAAATTCCGGTTTTACCGATCGGATTGAATTTGAAGTTAAAGTCACGCTTAGCCGGTAGAACAATTCTTTGGATTCCCCTTTGAAAAAAGTTGGGGTTTTCCCAGTAAAATAAATCCGGTATTCTGTTTTAGAGAACATTAAATCAACAATACTTAATCTTGACATTTTTCCTATTAAAAATTAGTTTTATTAATTATAATTAAGCATTCCTTGCGAGAAACGTTTTGACAAACTATTGTTGAACTTTTTCTCATTGCATCTCTTTTGTGCTTCTCCCAAGGCTATTAAAAATTATTAAGTCAACAAATTGTATGAAATCAGACTCTTTGGTTTTTACCGAAATAGAAATAATTAATTTGTCCTTGTATAGTGGAGGTAAACATGAACGAAAATTTAATCTACTCTTCGGAATCAACGTATAAAAATCTTTGGCAAAAGTATAGGATTTTTGAAAATCATCTTGAATTTGATACACTATTTGGTGTTTTAACAATTCCGTTTGAACAAATTGAGAGTATTGAAATTCAAGATTCGGATGTAAAAGATCTACTAAAAGGAGATTTGAAACTTAAGGGATTTAAACCGGCGTTAAAGTTGGATTGGGCTAATTTTCAAGAGCATGTTGTTCTGGATAAAAACGGTGGGTTTTGTAAGAGATTTCTATTTACTCCCCAAAATTCTGTGGAGTTTAAAGAAGTTCTACAAAGCGCATTGAAAAATTTTTGGGAAAAACAATAATACTTTAACTGATCATTTTTTGTTGTAATTAATTTTGATGAACAATGCTATTTAATTCTAAAAAGAATTCTGTACAGAGATTGGCTGATAATTTTCCAACAGATAATTTCCCTATTGATAAATCAGTATTAAAAAATACTGTTCAAGTTGGGAGAATACGTTTCAGACGGTGCGCTTCGTTTTGCTTAGATAAAGAAGGTATTTATTTGCGAATCAGATTTATTTTTAAGAGTTATCCGGATATTTTTATTCCATGGAACCTTATTAAGGAAGCTAGAAAATCAAAGCTATATAGTATGAAAGCAGTCCAATTTATCCTCTCGGATCCGAGTTTGCCATCAATAAAAATTTATGAAAAGCATTGTGATAGTAGTTTTACAAATTATAATCACTGATCTTGGCGGAATACAATGAAAGTAAAAACATTTCTTAGTAATTTTTCGATCATATTTGTTATTACGTTAATTGTTAGTCTGATTGTAACTTATCTTTATAACTTAATAACACATGGAACCGGTTTAATTGATTGGGCAACAGCATTTAATTTAGCTATTATTTTCGGAATAATATTTCCGACAATAAGCTTAATAGAAAAAAGACAAAAAGATTGATTCTTTGCAATCGGTTTAGTTTCACCATAACCAATAGCAGTAACGTCTTGGGGTGATAGATTCATATTGGCAAGCAAATACTGTTTTACGGAATTAGCTCTTTCTTGAGAAAGTTCCATGTTCTTGTCATCGCTTCCAAACGAATCTGTATGTCCTTCGATAGTAATTTTAGAATTCAGAACTAATTTAATTCCTTTTTGAACCTTGGCAAGTAATCCGAAATTTTGTGATTCAATAATTGCTTTGCCCGAGGGAAAACTTAATCCTACAAGTCTAATTATAATATCGTTACCCGATTTGTAAATTAATGCTTCGTTATCATTAAATAATTTTCTTATACTTTCGTACTGTTGGCGGATCTTTGCGATTTTAGCCATTTGTTCGGCAAGTTTGAATTTTTCTTTAGACATTCCGCTGACTTGCTTTTCTAATAATGCAACTTTCTGTTGAGTTTCTTCAAGTACGTTAGCCAAACTATCGTTCTGATTTTGTAGATTATTTACTAATTCTGCTAAGTATTCTGCAACCCTTTCAAATCCAAGACTAAAATTGGGTTTACTATTTAGGGCAACAGTTATTTGATTTAAAGCCGCCTCGCCTTGCAAAATAACATCTTCTAATGATTTATCTGAATCTTCTATTTCCGTTAACGAGTTTGATAATTCGATTGCTGCGGGAATTATTTATTCCAAGGAATTTACACAAAACATGTCTTTTGACTTGAATTTAGAATACCGGTTCCATCTAAACAGTGGAATTAATAATTCCGATTTTTTTATTTACTCGGATTTAGGTTATTATATTAACAAAATTCAACTGATCCTTGGTCTTTATTACTCTTCATATTCAAATAGGATAAATAAAAATAAATTTACGATAAATAACGGTACAACTATCGAAAGGAATGATAATTTTATTTTAGTATTAAATTTTCCAATTGATATCTACGGCAAAAATGCAAAACAAGTCTTCGGTTTCGGCTTCGCATTTACATATCCTGTAAAATAAAGCATTTTGATGGAATAAAATAAAAAAAAACAGGTATGCGGAATAAGTTTTCAATAAATTTCTGTCTATCTTTGGTGTTAATTTTTTTAAATAAATAAGAAAGTGATACCGTAATGAAAACGATTATTTTATTAATACATATATTATCCGCAACAATGTGGGTAGGCGGATACCTAATGCTTTCATTTACATCTTTACCGAAAGCTCTAAAAAACAAATCGCCTGAAAATATTGCCCAACTTAAAAAGGACTACAATAAAATATCTATTCACATTTTAATTCTGCAACTCCTTACCGGTCTTTGGTTGGCATATTATTTTGTTCCGGACATCGCAGCGTGGTTTTCTTTTAAATTAATTTATTCTCATTTAATTGTTGGAAAGCTTTCGCTTTTAGTAATTACTTTTATTTTGGCAATTTATGGTAGAACAAAAATTATTCCAAAGCTAAACGAAAATAATCTTAAAGCTTTTGCGGTAAATATTTTTGTGGTAACTCTTCTTTCGATAGGATTTGTTTTTATTGGAATATTGTTCAAAACCGGTGGAGCGATTTAGATTAAGATATATGAGTAGGTTTTTATTCTCTCCGTAATTATTGTAACTTTGACTTCCAAATATTTTTAATAGTTAAACTAGTGAGCAGAATAGATGCAAAATTCAATTTATTCAAAATTAAAAGTAAAAAATATTTCCAAAGTTGAACAATATTATTTGGAACTTTCCCGTAAAAAGTTAATCTATGAACCGACAGAAAAAATTCCCGTTATCCAAGTCGATAACTTTCCCGAACTCGGAAAATTAACGGCGCTGCGGTTTATTGAATGGGTGCAGAATAATCCCGGCGGAGTAATTTCTTTACCAACAGGAAAAACTCCGGAACACTTTATCAAATGGGTTTCATACTTTGTAAATAATTGGAAAACAAATAAAGTAAAAGATGAAATTGCAAAAGTGGGTTTGGACCCGACTAAAAAACCTCAATTAAAAGGTTTACATTTTGTCCAGATTGACGAGTTCTATCCGATTAATTCTGCTCAACATAACAGCTTTTATTTTTATATTCAAAAGTATTATATCAACAATTTGGGTCTTGATCCTAAGAAGGCTTTGTTAATAAATACAAATAAAATAGGAACAGCAGAAAATTTACCGTTAAACGAAATTTTCCCTGATCAAAAAGTTGATCTCTCATTAAGGACACGTTTTGCAGGTAACCGGCTTGAAAGACTTCAAAAAAGAACTATAGAAATTGTGGACGAGTTTTGTACGAACTATGAAAATAAGATAAGAGAAATGGGAGGAATAGGTTTTTTCCTTGGCGGTATTGGTCCGGACGGACACATAGGATTTAATGTAAAAGGAAGTGATCACTTTTCAACCACACGATTAACCGAAACTAATTACGAAACTCAAGCCGCAGCGGCAACGGATTTAGGCGGAATTGAAGTTTCACGAAATAGATTAGTAATTACTATCGGATTGAATACGATTACTTATAAAAAAGATGCTACTGCTATCATCATTGCTGCGGGCGAAGCAAAAGCTAATATTCTTAAAGCATCTATCGAAAACAGTGAGACAAATGAATACCCGGCAACTGTTCTGCAAAAATTAAAAAATGCACGGTTTTACTTAACAAACGGCGCTGCTTTACGCCTAACCGAACGCAGATTCGTAAACCTGCAAAATGAAACTCCGCTTTCACAAGCATCTATCGAACGGGCTGTTATAAATCTTGCAAAAGAAAAGAATAAGCAAGTTAAAGATTTAACAATTAAAGATTATAGAAACAATAAACTTGCCGATTTAGTATTGAAAAAATCGGGACAAACACCGAGAAAATTAAATGCTTTAATTAGCGCTGCGGTGAACGAAAGATTTAACAGAGGATTAGCCGTTCTTGAAAACGAAACCATTCTGCACACAGCGCCGCATCACGATGATATAATGTTGGGATATTTGCCTTATATTGTTCACCTTGTAAGAACTCCTTCTAATGAACATCATTTTACAACTCTTACAAGCGGATTTACAGCTGTAACTAATAATTATATGATAGAGGTTTTGGAAACACTAATAGCTTTTTTAAGAAAATCCGAATTTAAAAAACGATTTAAAAAGAATTATTTTAAACCGGAATTTATTGAGGGAAGAAACAGAGATGTTAATTTATACTTAGATGGAATTGCTTTCCACAGCAGAACGTTGAAGAAAGAAGCTACTTCAAGAAGACTTTTAAGAAACCTTATTGAGCTATACGGTAAATACGATTATAAATTCCTTCAGGATAAAGTTAAAGAGTTGATTAAATACTTTAATAAACAATACCCGGGACAAAAAGATATTCCGCAGATGCAGAAGTACAAAGGAATGCTTCGCGAATGGGAAGAGGAAATATTATGGGCATATTTAGGTTTTAATTCCGATAGCGTATCGCACTTGAGATTAGGGTTTTATCAAGGTGAAATATTTACCGAAAATCCCGAAATGCGCAGAGATGTATTGCCCGTGCTGGAATTGTTACGAAAGGTTAAACCAACAATTGTTACCGTAGCATTGGATCCGGAAGGCAGTGGTCCCGACACGCATTACAAAGTTCTGCAGGCAATTTCCGAAGCACTAAAGTTATACGAAAAAGAAGCTGATGTATCTAATTTAAGAATTTGGGGTTATAGAAATATTTGGTACAGGTTCCATCCTTCGGAAGCCAATATGTACATTCCCGTAAGTTTAAATTCCTTTGCAATTCTTGAGAACGCATTTATGAAAAGTTACGGCTCGCAGAAAAACGCAAGTTTCCCAAGTTGGGAATTAGACGGTCCGTTTTACCGTTTAGCTCATAAAGTTCAGGTCGATCAATACGATACGATAAGACTTTGCTTAGGAAACAATTTCTTCCTGAATAATGAAAGTCCGCGCGTTAGAGCCGCACACGGAATGATTTACCTGAAAGAATTAACGCTTGATGAATTCTATACAAAATCTATAGAGTTAAGAAAATTGACGGAAAGTTTTTAAGGAATTAACGTAAATAGTCAGTGGTTGGTGGCAAGCAAAAACGTTAAAAGTAGAAACGAAAAGTCAGAATTTAGAAATCAGAATAATAGGACACTGATTTATTACGATTTTTTATGATCAACACAGATATTAACAATATAATAATTTTATATAGTTCTCAATTCTAAATTTTCCATTCTCAATTATTTTATTTCTCTAAACATTTTATACTTCATGTTCGAAAATAGAGAATAGCAAAATGGAGGTAAAATGAAATTCTATAAAAAAGGTGATGTTTTAACGTACGAAGGAAATGAGGCAAAAGAGATTTTCATTTTGGAAAACGGCAAACTCGGTATTTTTAAAAAAGATAAATTAATAGCCGAAATAGAGACAAAAGGCTCTATTGTTGGTGAGCTGGCAATGATTCTGCAGGACACACGGAGCGCTTCCGTTATTGCTTTGGAAGATTCTGCTGTTTATGAAATAAAAGTTCCTCTTGAAGTACTAGTTGAAAAATACCCCGATGTTACCGTTGATATCCTAAAAAGTTTAGCTAAACGCCTCGTAGATACAACAGATAAATTAGCATTAAAATAAACAAGTTGGCATTTTATTTTTGCTCTAAATTACAGCTTTTGTTTTAAGTAATATATTTTTTTACCCGTTCCATTTGTAAGACAAACATGCCATGTTGTCAATTTGCTATTATTACATATTCAATTC
>CBEVZC010000005.1:0-51354 GCA_965554225.1 uncultured bacterium
CCAATTCCTCTGCCAGTTCCTCTATCATTTCTTTAGATAATTCCGCAAAATTATTAACAAAGTTTAGTGGATTTTTTATTTCATGAGCTATTCCCGCCGTTAATGCGCCGAGAGAAGCCAGCTTTTGCTGAGTTAAAAGTTGCTCTTGAGTTCTAATAATTTCTTCATTCTTTTCTTGTAATGCCTTAATAGATTGAGCTTTAGAAATAGCAGAGATTGCATGCTCACGAAATCTATTGAGAATACTGGCGGAAGATACATCGAAAGCATTTTCACTTTTGAAATTATCATAAACCACAAAAGCTTCAGGTGTTTTATCACGCCCGACCGCCATTACGAGCATTGTCAAGGGTTTAGCAAATTCTTTCATTTTATTATCCCCAAATAAGTTATCCGTATTTCTAATGATATATATTCCTTTCTGAACTTCATTAGAATTCTCCATATATCTTTTGCGTAATTCATCAAACGTGAAAGTTAAATTTTGCAAATCCCGTATTTTGTACCCGGCCGTGAAATCGATATGAAACAAATTATCTTTCTTATTAAGTAAAAAGATAGCCGCTTTTTCCGCTTTAGGAATAAACTTTACGGTTTCCGTTAATAGTGAGCTAAATAAACTTTTCAAATCTTCGGCATGATTAATTACTTTAACCAATTCATCAACTGTTTCAAGCTCTTTGGCTTGCTTTTTAGTAAGATCGGCTTCCCTTAATTTTGCTCTATCTCTCTCTTTTGATATAATTCTTCTTCTCATTACTCTATCGGTGACAAATATCCCAAAAAGAAATAATAATATGTAAGCCGAATAAGCCAATTTTGTTCGCCACCAAGGAGGCGTTACAATTATCTTCAATGATGTACCGCTTAAATTCCAATTACCGTCGTTATTTGCCCCTCTAACAAATAGTGTATAACTGCCCGGGCCAAGATTTGTAAATGTTACATCTCTTTTTGTTCCGAGTTGAATCCAATTGTTATTATATCCTTTAAGCTTGTAAGCGTAAGTGTTTTTGTGTGAATTATTAAAACTTAAAGCTGCAAATTCAAATGTTAAGATGTTATCATAATATGACACTGTAATTTCTTTTCTTTCCGACATCCCTTTTTCGTCAACAAGAGTAATTTCGCTATTGACTGCATTATATCTTTTTAACGAAGTAATAACAATCTCAGGAATGTACGGATCTATCTTGACTGTTTTTGGATCGAAAGCAATTACACCGCCAACACCTCCAAAATAGAGCAAACCGCTTTTATTGCTCTTGTATGAAACATCTTCAAACTTACTGGTTCTTAAACCATCCGATTCGTATAGATTCCAAAATTTGTTCTTCTCAGGATTATATTTAGACAAACCATGTGCAGTACCAATCCACAAATTACCGTCCTTATCTTCCAAAATACTTCTTACAACATCATTGGCCAAACCTTCCGATTGACGAAAATGAGTAAACTTATTTTTTTGCTTTATACTATCCGGATTAAATTTATTCAGACCGCCTCCAAACGTACCAAGCCACAAAGTACCCTTATGATCAATGAAAATTGTTCTAACATCATTATTACTTAAACTATTAGGATTATTAATATCATGCTGATATCTCTTAAATTCAGGTTGCGCAATAGAACCATTTTTCTTAATTGAATAGTCGGATATCAATTGATTTAATCCACCGTCAGAAGTCCCTATCCAAAGCCTTCCTTTTTGATCTTCGGCAATGCTCATTATCCTGTTATCACTTAAACTTGCCGGATTATTTTTATCAAAAGTATAATGCAAAAATGAATCCGGTTTGCCATTCTTACCGCGTACAAATTTATTTAATCCCCCATTCCAACTTCCGATCCAAAGATTATTTTTTGAATCCGTGAATAATTTAATAATTTCGCCTTTGCTAATGCTGGCTGAATCCGAAGAAATGTGACGATAATGTTTAAACGAATCTTTTTGTGGATCGTAGATATCAAGTCCGGCTTCTGTCCCCACCCATAATATTCCGGATTCATCTTGATGAAGAGCATAAACTATATTTGAACTTACAGATTTGCTATTTTGTGTATTGTTACGGTAATGAGTATACTCACCAGTGACCGGGTTGTATTTGTCCAGACCTAATTCAGTTCCAATCCATAAGTTTCCATCGTTAGTTTCCAATACACTCAATACATTATTTCCGATTAAAGTATTCTTGTCATGGGAATTATGGAAATAACTTTTAAAGTGCTTTGCTTCCCTCGATAAAGTATATAAACCGTTAGTGTTTGTACCGATCCATATTAATCCTGATTTATCCATTACCAGATTTGAGATATTCGGTGCATCAATCCCTCCAATATCTCCCTGTGAAAACCGGAAATGCTCAATGGTTCCCGGTTTATTTTTGCTTTCCCGGTTTGACTCGTAAGAAAAAATACCGTTACTGTATGTTCCGAACCAATAAGTTCCCTCTTCATCCAGCATAATACTTTCAACCAACTCATTTGAAAAGGGTTTAGGGAAAGAATAGTAAGGATATTCGGTTATAAATTGCCCGGTATTTGCGTCAAACCATAGCAATCCAGTGTAATAATTCACAAGCCAAAACAATCCGGAATGCTTTTTATCCTCAATAATAAATTCAATTGAATAATCGAGTTTATTAACTTTTTGATCCAACCTCGAATTATAGCTTATAAACTTGTAATTTTTATCAGAGTTATTTTCAACCAGTTTATTAAGGTATCCGTCCAAAGAACCAAACCAAATTGTTCCGGAATTATCTTCATAAATTGCATTTATACCATTGCCTTTAATACTATTCGGATCGTTACTGGTTTCCTTAAAATTATGAAATTTCAAATTATTATAATTATCAATTTGTAAAGATTCATTTTTAACCATAGATAACCCGCCGTTACGGGTTCCAATCCAAATACGGTTTTTACTATCCTCAAAAATTCTTAATATTTGATTATCTACCAGACTGTAATTATCGTCAGGGTCATTAAAAATATTGATAAAATTTTCTTCCTTTCGATTAAATATCGATAACCCGCCACCAAATGTTCCAACCCAAAGCGTTCCGTTATGGTCTTCGAAAAGTCGTAATATTTTATTGATTCTGAGACTGGATGAATCACCTTCAATATTTTTATAAACTTTAAAATTATACCCGTCATATCTATTTAAACCGTCCCATGTTGCTATCCACATAAAGCCTTTGCTGTCTTGCAGAATATCCCTCACCATATTTTGTGATAAGCCTTGATCAATATCAATACGGTTAAACCTAACAGTATTACTTTGACCAAATACCTGAATAAAACAGATAAGAGATAAATAAAAGACTATATGTATGAAAATTCGTTTATGCATAACAAGCTATTTTGTCATCAATTATATTTTTGGAAGGCTTATAATAAATTCGGTAAACTGTCCTTCCTTAGTATCAAATTTTATAGTGCCTTGATGTTCTTTAACAACAATTTCATAACTAATTGATAGTCCTAATCCGGTTCCTTCTCCACTTGGTTTTGTTGTAAAAAACGGGTTAAATAAATTTTCTTTAATTTCTGCCGGAATACCATTTCCATTATCCCGGATATGTATTTCAATTTCACTTTTAAAATTCTTAGTCCAAATTTTAATTGTTGGTTCAAAATGGGATGATTCATTTTTTTTCTTTTCGTAGGCTGCGAAACATGCATTATTTATTACGTTTAATAAAGCCCTGCTAATATCTTGCTGCACAATATTTATTTCGCCTATTGACTCGTCATATTCTTTTAATATTGAAATATTAAATTCTTTATCTTTTGCTCTTAATCCATGATATGCTAAACTCAAATATTGATCGAGCAGCTTATTGATATCGGTTGGAATTTTCTTTCCCGCACTACCACGTGAATGTAAAAGCATTCCTTTAATTATACTATCAGCACGGTTTCCGTGTGTGTTAATTTTAAGAATCATTTCATTAAGGTTATCCAGCATGCTCTCAATCTCTTCGTAATTCTCTTCTGGTAATAACCCTTTGTCTTTGTATATCGTTTCTTTCAAATCCATAATCATTTCCGTTGAAATCTCTGAAAAATTATTTACAAAATTGAGAGGATTTTTTATTTCGTGAGCAATTCCTGCTGTCATAGCTCCCAATGAAGCTAGTTTCCGTTGAATAATAAGCTGCTCTTGTGCTTTTATAATTTCTTCGTTTTTCTTCTGTAAAGTCTTAATTGATTGTGCCTTCGATATTGCCGATACTGCGTGTTCACGAAATTTATATAATATTCTTGCCGTCGAAGAATCGAATATATTTTTATCGGCCGAGCTGTCGAACACTACGTACGCTTCAAGACTATTATCCCAATTAACTTCCATCACTAACATCGACTTTGCTTTAATAAACTTCGACATTCTCTCATCACCAAACATATTTTCAGTATCTTCTATAATATAAATTCCTTCCTCTATTTCCTCGGACTTGTGAGCATATCTTTCACTTAATTCCTTTGGAGTAAACGCTATTGAATTAATATCCTCTATATTATGACCAAGTGTAAACGCCATGTGAAACATATTATCATTATGGTCAAGTAAGAATACCGCGGCTTTTTCTGCTTTAGGTATAAATGCTACGGTTTGTTTCAACATTGAATTAAACAAGGTCTCCAAATCGTCTGCTCTGTTAACTATTCGAACTAATCTATCCACCGTTTCGAGTTCTGCTGCCTGTCTGCTTTTTAATTCCACTTCTCTCAGTTTAGCTCTTTCACGTTCTCGTCTAATTAATTTACGGCGCATTATTCTATCAGCTACAAAAACTCCAAAAGCAAAAATTAACCCGTAAACAACAAAAGCCCACCAAGTAAAATACCATGGCGGCAGAATTTTAAAATTGTATAATCCTAAAGCGCCAATTTTACCGTAAACATTTTTAGACCTGACTTTAAACCGGTATTCTCCCGGGGATAAATTCGTATATTCCTTTTTACTATCCTTCGACCAATCCGACCAATTACCGTCATTACCTTTAAGAAAGTACTGATATTGATTCCCGGTTGGTTTATCGAATGATGCAGCTGCAAATTCAAACCGAATATCATTTTTAGCAAACGGCAATATCATTTTGCGGGTATTTTGATTCCCGGAAACTTCTCCTCCGTAAATGAGAGAATTACTATTAACAACAACTTTTCTAACAAGTGTATTAAAATTATCTATACTGTTGTTTACATTACTCTTATCGTATTGTACCAGCGCTTCGTTTGTACTTATCCATAGAATTTCTTTGCCGGTTTTGGGGTTATTGTCTGAATAGAAATTTATAACGGAACTTAAATCCAATCTTCTAAACTTGGGATTCGGCTTCCAATTATATTTTCCATTTTGCTTGTAAAAAGCTTTTCCTAATTCCCTTTTCCCATTTAGATCTGCCAAAATCCATAAATCTTTTTTAGAACTATTTTTTAATACCAAAATTCTATTCGTAGAATCGGCAAAAATACTTCCGAATGTTGAATCCGGCAAAAACCTATTCGATTTCAGATCAAATTTTACAACACCTTTGTTTGTTGCGACAATTGCTTTTTCACCGACTTTAAATACAATCCATTTTGTTCCTGGTAAACCATTTTTTTTATCATAAAATTTATAAGTAATATTTTTATCGGTCCCTTCGGAAAGTTCTTTCAAGTTACCGGATACATGATAAACACCTTCGAAAAAGCCGGTCAACCATAAATCACCATTAGCATCCTCAACAATAGAATTTACTTCGTCTTCCAAATTTTTTGAAAAGCTTACGGTAACCTTTTTCCCGCTTAGTTTATTAATTACAGAAATACCATCCCTATGACCGATGTATGCTCTTCCCGGAAATTTTTTAGACTTTACTATCGTGTTGATGGACGGATCAATAAACGGATTTTGAAGTTTGTTATTCTTGATAACCGAAAGTCCCCAGTTTGTTCCGGCTAATAAAATTCCACCAAGGTCGCGCAAAATATATGCAGGTTTATTACTACCCTCAAGCAGTTTGAAAGTAGAATTATCGCTCGATAAGTAAAGTACTCCTAAATTAGTCATTACATAAAATTTATCATTAAAGCGATAAACAGAATAGGACATATTTTTCAATAAACCATTATTTTTAATAATAGACAAAGTGGAAGGATATTCACAATAAGCAATCCCATTAACTGTTGCTAGCCAAAGCGTACCGGCACGATCCGAATAAACATGAAAAATTACGTTTGTGGGTAAACCTGTTTTCTCGTTTATAATCCTCAGCAAATGACCTTCCGGGTTTACTATAGCAACTCCTCCCCGCTGGGTGGCAAACGCGAAATTTCCATTAGCAGTAATGCAAGCATTATAAATTTGATTATTAATTAAAATTGAATCAGCTTCGGTTTTATATTGAGAGAATTTTATTCCGTTAAATAAAAACAATCCTTCCGAATTAGTAGTAACTAGAATTTTATCCTTTTGACCGGAATTTTTGCTTTTAAACGGGAGCATATTGTAAACCCTTCTGTTTGCAAAGTATCCACCGTCCGGCATTAACTTCAGGGAATCCTCATCAATGTACATCAAGCCAATTTTATCGCTTGTAGTATATATTTTGTCGTTTACATTATAAAGACGGTATGAAAACACCGAATCCAACACACTTATTTTACTTCCATCCCATTTAAATATTTTATCTTTTGTTTTGAAAAAGACGCCCTTTGAGGAAGCTGCAACATCCCACATCTCTCCAAACTTTTGATATTTTTTATCAAGCTTTGGCAATAATGATTTATATTGTAACTGTCCTAAGGAATCTGGTTTAAGGAAACCAAAATCAGCTGTGGCACAAACATAAATAGTTCCTCCGGAATCAATCGCAATAGCTCTTACATTTGCATCATTAGGAGTTTTAATTTTCCTCCATGAAGTTCCGTCATATTCTAATATTCCGGTCTCATTAGCAAAATACATGACTCCGCGTTTATCTTGCAGTATTCTCCAATTTGTAGTTTCCGAATTGTATTCTTTGGGACTAAAATACCTTAAAAAAGGTTGATTGTTCCCTAAATTCTTAAAATGAATCGATTGTCCATTTAAGAATGAAGATAATAAAATTAATGAAACAAAAATTGAACATATATATATTCTGATATTCATTTTGAATCTTAAATATTCCTTTAACAACAATTTGTCCATATTAGACCAAATAATTAACCAGAGTGGAAATAGAATTAGAGTGAATTGTTAAATTCTTTTCATTATTTCGAAGTGAATTGATCATAAAATAATACCTAATATCCAAAAATTCAATGGTTTACAAATTTTATTTTTCTAATTCTAAATTATTATTAAAGATAAAATAAAATACAAATGCGGGATAATCTTGTACTTTTAACGCAAAGATTGGCATTTTTAAATCAAAATTAGTTTTTACGGATAATATTAAGTATTAAAATTTATTAATCTCCATATTTTGACAAAAATAAATAAAAGGCATAAAATCATTAAAAATGTTTAAATGCCTTTTTTGAAGAATACTGTTATTAATTCATAATCTCAGCAGTATCAGCGGCTTGGAAAAATTGTGTGGCTTTTCCGTCTTTAAACTTCCAAACATGTGTAGCATTTGCTTTGAACTGTTTACCTGTTTTTTTCCAAACACCGGTGTAATGTCCTACCATTACCACTCTATCATCACAGCCGAATAATTCATCGATTTCAATTTGAAAATTGTTATAATTTTCGGGGATGTGTGAAAAAACACCTTGAACAATTGCTTGCGGACCCGTAAAAATTCCATCTCCTTCGATATATGGAAATCCTTCACACTCATCCCAAACAATTTCGGAATTAAAAAGTTCGAGTACTGCGGGAATATTACCTTCTGCGAAAAACTTGTAACCTTGTTTTAAAATTTCTACGTTATTCATTTAATGCTCCTTTTGTTATTAAGAATACTTGCATAATTAGCATCCAGATTTAATTTATCGGGATTCTATCTTTATTCTGCTCTAACCATTTCTCAAAACTTTGAAGTGACGGATTTAAAGTGTGGGATAAGCTTAGATCACGAAGACCACAAAAATCACTTTCAAATTCTTGATTGAACTGAAACATATTACCCAAATCCTCAGCACCGGGGAAACCAAAAGTACGGTAGCCTGCTGGATCAACGGCGTTATAATAAACTTGTTTTTCTAAAGCTTTACTAAGGGTCTTTGCCATTTCTTCGCCTGTCAAATGTTCACCGGAAATGCCAATAGTTTTGCCAATGTATTCTTCTCCTTTTTTTAATATGCCATAAGAAGATTTACCTATATCTTCAACAGCAATTCCGGGTAATTTTTTATTGCCCATTGGAAGAGTAAAATATAAATTTCCATCCTCACCCTTTTGTGGACCCATCCCGAAATGAATTAAGTTGTCCCAGTAAAACGAAGTATGCAGGAAAGTTGTTGGTACATTAGAATCTATAAAAAAATGATTCGCTTCCCCTTTTGCATCAAAGTGGGGGACTTTGTACTTACCCATTAATGTTGGCATTCGATCATCTTCAAGCGGAACAAATCTACGTGTATCTTCCAGAGTAGACCATATAACATGTTTCAGACCTGAGGTTTTTGCTGCTTCGGCCAAATTGCGTGCTTGCTGCAATTCTTTTTCAGGCGAAAAATTTTCCCAAAAATTGGTCACACAAAAAGCACCGTAGGCTCCAAGGAAAGCTTTTTCGAGACTATCAGAGTCGTCCAGATTAGCTTCAATAACAGAGCCACCTTCTTGGGCTATTTTTTTGCTTTGTCTGAATTTGGGTTCCTTGTAATAGCTCGCACTGAAAATTCACTTTGTTTGTCATTTTGAATAGCCTTTACCAAACCACCTCCCTGCGCGCCGGTAGCACCGACTATTACTATTACTTTTTTATCATTCATTTTATACTCCTTTCAAATTCACATACTATTTATATGACCTATTTATAATTCATTAATACATTATCGAATAGCATAACTCCATCTACATCACCTTTGTTATAAGCTTCAACAAATTTTTGGTCTAATGCTTTAGCTTCTTTTAACACTTTCTCAGAATCTTCACTTTTAGTTCCGCAACTGATAATTATTCCTGAAAATACTAAAAGCAATAAATATTCAACTAAATTTTTCAATGGATTAACTCCTTATAATGTGTTAAGTGATTAGGTTTATTTTTCGATAGCTCCGCCGTGATCACCAATCAAGATCCACTTTCCACCTTTTTTCATTAATATATCCGTCCAGATCCCTCTGCTTGTTTCATCTTTTCCTGTTTTATTACTTTTATTGATTTGCGTGTAATAATAATGAACATAAGCAAAATCTCCTTTTACCCAAATTGTTAGAGGAGAAAGAGTATAAAGTACAGGTGTACTATTTTTAAAATTGTTATCAAACGATTTAGCTGTGTTTGCTTTGTTTTGAGGAACTCTGGATGAATTATCCCACCCCATGTAACTTTCATCAAAATATTGCATAAGTTCTTGTGCGTTATTCGCACCCCAGTATTTTTGAACTCCAGACCAAACTTCTTTTTGTTCGGATGACCATTGTTGCGAGTAGATATTATTTACAATACTTAGTAAAAATAATGAGAGCATTACTGTTATTAATTTGAACTTTTTCATTATAACTCCTTTATAGTTAATAGTAAAATTTATTTCTTATTTATTTTGTTGAATACCCATACTTTGAGGAACGAGTGTAATAAAAGGTGTTGCCGGTACTTGATTTGGCGGCAGTGCATTTGGCATCTCTTCGCCTTTTGCCCCCAACGATTTTATATACTTATAAACAGAACGAGCATCTTTCTCGCTCATCTTGTTTACATTCATCCACGGCATAGGAGGCATAGATTTTCGTGTCTTGATTGTTTCCACAAAATCATCTTCGTCAACATCCTGAACAAAAAGGCGAAGGTTGCTAGCATAGGTCGTTCCCCAAGGACCACGCCATCCCATTATAGACCCGGTTAGCCAATCCTTCTCAGGGATTTTCCCTTCTTTCTGAAGATATCCATCTGTGTGGCAATCGTTGCAACCGCCTATGGTTACAAGGTATCGACCGGCTTCAATATCTGTTTTTGCCTTTAAAAACATTTCAGAATTCGAAGAGGAGTCTCTCTGACATTTTAGTAGTAGTAACAGACTAATTAGTAGCATCAAAAAAAACACCAATTTAAATTTGATAGTTTCATTCATTAGTTAATTCCGACTTATTGATTTAAAATAGTTTTATTCCTTTCCACTATAGGATTGTACAATACTATAAATATTATCTTTGTGAGCTTGAAATAGTTTCGTTGCCTCACCAAACGCTTTCGGATGCTTTTCTCTGACTCGCTTTATATATTCTCCCCAAAATTTGTAGAAAGAGCCCATATTTTCAGCTGAATACCAAATATTTAAATTCCATTCGTCACCCCAAGCATGATTTAATTGGCCCCAACCAAAAAGCATTCCTTCGTCGACCAATTGATTTAGAATGGGAGCAAACACTTCATCAATCATTTTATTCACTTTCCCCATATCAGCCATCTGTACTTTATTTTGAGAAAATACTAGTGTTTTCGGTTTTGTTTTTTCTTTGGCATCCTGCCCAAAATTTATTGCTGTAAAAAGGAAAATTATTGCTATTGTTACTTTAATTATGTTTTTCATTTATATATTCCTTTATATTGTTTGATAAAACTTTATTTCTATTAATAAATCTCTAATTTCCGTTTGTCGGTTTAATGTTTTGATTTACTCTAAATAAATTATGTGGATCATATTTATTTTTAATTGATACCAACCTCTCATAATTATCTTTATAAGAAGCCTTAACTCTATCTTCACCCTCATCCATCAAAAAATTGACATAAGCACCACCAGATGAATAGGGGTGAATTGCATCATAATAATCCTTGGTCCACTTGGTTATTATTTCTTTATTGGCTGGATCCGGATCAACACCCACAATAACTTGCGACCAGTTAGCATCGCGGTAAGCCCATGGTGTATCATTTTTTCCAACTTTATGTGCCAAACCATTTATTGGATATAAATGCATTGTTGAATGAGGTGTTGGAAGGTCATTCCCAAATTTTACATGCTGAGTTACAGCCTCATCCGGAATTTCCTTTATGAAGTCGGCTCTCCAATACCATTGTAAACCCGAAGGATAAAAAACATCGAACATACTGTTTAACATAGGATGAGGCATAGGTCCAACATGTTCGAACAAAGGATTGAGTTCAAGAATAGGTTTGAAAACTTCTTTTCCTTTTTCCAATGGACCGGTATAGTTCCAAATAACACCGCATACTTTTTTTCCGTGAAGAGGTTCGGGGAATGGCGGACCCGGTACAGTTAATACAGCAAAAAAACCATAGAGATCTTCAGGTGCATTCACAATAAAATTACGATACCATTTTAATATTTCTTCTGTTTTACTAATATCCCAAAGTGTTGGACCGGCATAACTAGTGTGAATATCATGTGCTTGGAATAGAAAAGAAGTAACAACTCCAAAGTTTCCACCGCCGCCGCGAATTGCCCAGTAAAGATCCTCATTATCATCTGCACTAGCTGTAACAATACTTCCATCGCCTAAAACCATATCCGCTTCTAACAAATTATCTATCGTTAAACCGCACTTCCGTGTTAAGTATCCTAATCCTCCACCAAGTGTTAAGCCACCGACGCCTGTTGTGGAAATAATGCCGGTCGGGACAGCTAGTCCGTATGCATGGCCGGCATGATCCACATCTCCCCACGTACATCCACCACCTACACGAATGGTTTTTGATTTAGAGTTTACCCTAGTATAATTTATTTTTGAAAGATCTATAACAAGCCCATCGTTGCAAATCCCCAATCCGCCGGCATTATGCCCGCCGCCGCGAATTGAAATCAGTATGTTGTTATCACGCCCGTAATTAACAGCTGTAACTACATCGGCAGCATCGTTACATTTCGCAATAATTGCGGGGTGCTTTTCAATCATTCCATTATAAACTTTACGAGATTCGTCATAGTTGCTATCTTCGGGTAATATTACTTCACCCCGGAAATTTTCTCTGAACTCATTTATAACTGACATATCATTTCCTTATATTATTCTTAGTACACTAATTGAGGTTGTTAAAAACTTACTTTCTTAATTTGGCTCTTCCCGTCATAATTTCATCAGAATGATATTTAGCATACTTGTTCCAGGTATCAAAAAACTTCTTACGATCGTCCTTATTAGGCCAAGCTTCATCGAATAATTTCCATTGTAATTTATCCGCTGCTTCAATATCGTTCCAATTTGCATACTCGGTAATTATTAGTAAATCCCTACTATCAGACCCGGTATTGTGCCTTAGTACTCGTTCACTAATAACTTTATCATTTTTCATTACGATTTTATCATGCCATTCCTTAAGTAGTTTGTTCAGTTCTGCTCCGCTTCCATTTGCAGGAATTTTTACTTTCCATTTCTGCAGGGTATAAACATGGTTACTGCTTTGCGCATTAATATTTCCATTTAATATTAAAAACAACGAAAAAATTATTACGGTTAGTATTCCATTAGATTTTTTCATTTTACATCTCCCTTTATTTAGATTTTAGTTTGTTTTAGTGCATTGTGTTGATAGCCTATTTGGGTTCCGGTTTTGGCTTAGCTTCCATTTGTTTTGGCTGTGGTTTCATTTCAATTTGATAAAGCTCAAACCTTTTCTTCCCTATATTCTGGGGTAAGTGAGTTTGCGCAGGCAGCCATATAACCTGACCGGCTTTAACTGTTGTAGTCTGAGTTTTTCCATCCGGGAAAGTAAATTTCACCTTTCCGTCGGTTATAAAAATTGCCAACCCTTCCGGGTGAGAATGCATAACCGACTTCTCTCCGGGTCCGTATGAAATATGCAAGACACGCATTTGAGAATTTTCAAAGACTACTTTATAGTGATTGGAATCTACTTTTGCTGCGTCTTGAGCAATTGCCGAACCCACTGAAAGCATTACTATAATCAGAATTAGTAATATATTCTGTTGTTTACTTCTTAATACACTTCTCATATTCAACCTCTTTTATTATTATCACATTACAATTAATTAAACTATTTACTTTTTGTATAAGCAAGGTCCGGTCTCATGGTCCCATTTTTATGCTCAAATCTTTGCACAATCGAAAAAGTTTTCTTCAACAATACCTTTTGTTCATCACCTAAAATTTTATCTATTTTATCTGATCCCGTTGCCCAGGAAACCCTATCTTTGGAAGGCGTAACGAATAAAACCATCGGCATATCTGTACCCAAGTCTCCTAAATAAACACGGTATCCTTCTTTAATTTTATGTTTAGCATAAAGCTCTTTCCACTCTTTTAATATTTTCATCATTTCGGTTTCTTTGCCGGGAATTATGTGTAAATAATCGAAATGTCTGAAGTTTAATCCCTCTTTGGGATCAAGTCCATATTTAGGAATATAAGACAGATCATTTCGAAGACGAAGAATGAAATTTTTATGGTTGTCATAACATCCGTCAAACATTTTCATAGAATTACTAAAATTTTCTTTACCTATTTTGCTAATCATCTCGCTTGACATCCCAAAATGTTTTGCAAGTCCGTTGTAGTCATTTACGGGTATAACGGCGCTGTATGTAAAATATTCTTGTTGAACAACGGTAAAGGACATTTCATCAATGTTGTTTTGTGCCAATAAATTTCTAAAATTCTTTAATGCACTCTCGTACTTTTCAGACATGTACGGATAGACTTGATCTTGATGAATCAGAAATAACGGTGTGTTATTTAGTTTGTCTTGCGCAACTAACATTCCCGAGGCAGTTATTAGAAATAGGAGTAATGTTAGTATCTTATTTATTTTTCTCATGAAGTACCTCCAATTAGTTTATATTTATATATTGTTTGTCTAACTATGTTTTCTAGAACATTGCAGAAAAATGCATGTGAGCAGTCATCCACTTCCCATTTTGTTTAACTAAAACCGTACTTGCCCTGCCGCTCTGATATTCCATCTTTCCGCCTTTTTCCATCCATGTAAAAGTGTAATATGCAGTTACCACAGCCGTATTTCCGTTGTAAATCTGTATATTTTCATCTTGTTGATGATAATTTACATATGCAAGGGAGGCTGTTCCCGCAATAAAAGCTTTCCAGCCGGCAGCATCGTAACGCAATGACGATGCAACGTATGAGAACTCAGTATTGTTATTCACAAAATTTGAAAAATAGGTTGTGAAATCATGTTTGTTAAACGCTTCGATGTTTTTATTGATTGAACTCAGGATATCATCCTTCTCGCTGGCAAAGGTAATACCCGCAAATAGAATCAACAGGAATATTATTTTTATATTTTTCATTTTTTCTCCTTTTTATATCAGTTATTTGATTTTAAATTATAGTTGATTGAGTAATTTTATATACCTTATATTATTTTGAAATAAGTCCTAATTGCTTCATAAAAACCAGGTTATCAAAAAAATCCTGTTCTTGTTTAATTTTTCCGTCTTTCATTTGTACAAGAGTTACACCATCTAAATTCACTTCTTTTCCGGTAGCCGGAATTCCAAAAAAATCTCCAGTATGTTTTCCTTTAAATTTCCAATGTTTTACAATTTTATCACCCTGTCCAAATATTTCTACTATGGAAAAAGTAACTTTAGAAAATCCGGTTAAATAGTTATTGTAGTAAGCCTTAAAATTTTCAATACCCACAATATTTTCCGGACTAGAGATAAGTGTTATATCCTTATCAAAATTTGTCTCATTTATTTCGTCAATTTTTCCTTTGTTAATTATTTCGTCCCAAGTATTCTTATACATTTTTAGATTGGCTTCAAGTTGTTTGTTAGCTTTTTCTAAGTGTACTAGTTCCGCTGACGGTTCGTTTTTACATCCTGATATCAAAATTGTGACTACTAATACAATTGTACAAAAGATTAGAAATTTGCCTTTTTTCATTTTGTAATCCCTATTTCTTTTTGATTTTATACACATTTGTTGAATTATTTTTTTGCAGGTTTAATTTATTATTCGAACCTACCGCCCCAAAAAGCTTCTTTCAGGATATATAATTGCGGTATTCCAATAATACCTGCTTTTTCATTTATTGTGGTAATTTGCTGAGTACATCCAGCATTGCCGCAGAAGTATCTGTATGGTGATGAATTATCTTCCACTGTCCGTTTTTAAGCTGATAAATGTTAGTAACCCTGTTGCTAACTTTAACCTCATTCCCGGCAAGTTTAAATTTCCCGGTTTCAGTACCTATCTCATAAGCTACATCACCTACAACACGAATTATTTGATCCTTCAATTCGAAATTACCATCTGAAGCTATTCCGGCAACTTGATCGAATGAATTATTTACTGCTGCCCAACCAAGATCCCGACCATCAATTGGATGCATTGCAGTTACACTTTCATCTTGCAGCCAAATTCCTCCCATTTTACCGGTTATGCCATTTCCCATATCATTTAAAGCATTATAGAATTGCTTTGATACTCTGCGAATATCTTCTTCTTTTGACATTTGTATTCTCCTTTTATTTTGATTTGTAATTAGTTTTATTAAAAATTATTTATCCATCTGTTAAAGCTTTCGTTTTCTTGACCGTTTTTATAATGCCAATCAGGTTTCAATCTTAATCCGGATCTATCCCTCCATACAAAATTTATTGCAGCATCTATATCGGTCATATTAGGAACAGCCAAAAGATGTAAATCATAATTCCCTATTTTATCTGTCCTTAAATTAACCGCAATGTTCTGAGAGATTAATGTATCACGGATTATTTCAGCTTGACGTAGATCGTATGTCGCCCATATAATGCCGTTTTTGCCGTTTATTAAATCCCTTTCTTCAAAGCATAAAGTAATTTCAATTGAACTACCGAATGGAATTTGAGGTGGAGCTTCGATACTCAGTTGATGCCAAAATAAATTTTGACCCGATTCCAGTTCAATTTCTCCAATATCTTTATAAATTCCATTTAGTCTGATCATTAAGTGTGTCATATTCTGAATTTTATTATCTCTATTTACTATAAAATTGTGGACTGATTGTTAGCATTATAAGGCATTGTGATTTTATAAGAAACGCCAATCCCTTTGAGAAATAAACAGATTAATTTTTTTGTTAAGTTTTCTCCCTTCAACAAAAATTCAATTAGACATATATTATTAAAGCATACCATGAATGTATTCTTCTAAAAAATAAATATCCGGTTGTTCAATTACTCCTGCATTACCCATTGTCTCTTTCACTTCTGAACTGTCAAAAAATCTTCGTGCATTCTCTAGACTGTCGAATTCCATAAATCCTACAACATTATTAGGATTGTCATCCAGATGCAAAATTTGGTATGATTTCTCACCTGCGGCTTTACGAGCATCAGCGAAGTTATCAAACGTAGTTTTCCATGTTTGATAATCTTGAACTTTATGTCGAACAATTACATGTGCCATTTTTTCTCCTTATATTTTTATTTTTATTACTATTGTTTTGTATCTAAAAAGTAAATTTGATTTACTTTAAATTTCTTAAATGCATATTCCGCAATAACTTTTTCGAAAGACTTCAGTAATTAGAAGTTCTGATGAACAAACATTGCTTTACAAAAGTAAAATTTTGGGCTGGTTAAATCTTGTACATTTGGCGCAAATGTTAGGACTTTTTAATCAAATGATCAAAATTCACTGTGTATCAGAACAAAATTTGATATTGCCGGCAAGTATTTTAGTAATGGGCTATAAATGGTGAGAATTATTTTATAAATCTAAACTATCTAATTTTAATAAATTAACTGAATTAGTAAAGATTTTTGTTAAATGAAGCTGCTTATGTCTATAGAAATAATAAGGCGGGCTAGTTTGCTTTATCTATCAATTGCTTTTTATATTCCGAAGGAGTTTGACCAAATTGGTTTTTAAATACTCTGGTAAAATATGATTGGTCGTTAAATCCCACCATATAGCAGATTTCAGCCACAGATCCTGCATTTTGTTTTAGTAGACTTGCCGCTCTTTCCAATCGCATTGAACGTATTAATTGACCAGCAGGCTGATCAATCAAAGCACGTAATTTTCTGTTTAGTTGAGAAATACTCATACTAACGTTTTCAGCAAGAACATTTACTCCAAATTGATCATTTTCAAAATTAGACTCAATATTTTTTAAAACTTTATCCATAAAATTTTGATCTACCGAAGTAACCAATATTTCAGAGGGACTAATACGTGTTGCAGAACTAAACTTTTTACGCAATTGTTCCCTTTGATAAATCAAACTTTCAACTCTAACTGATAATTCCTTTGCGCTAAAAGGTTTTGTCAAATATGCGTCGGCTCCAATTTCCAATCCTTCAATCTTATTATCAAGCGATGCTTTCGCAGTTAAAATTACAATTGGAATATGGCTTGTTTTTTCATTCTGCTTTATCTCTTTACAAAACGCATAACCATCCATTTTAGGCATCATTACATCCGAAATTATTAAATCGGGAATTACTTTTAACGATTCTGTCAAACCATCAACTCCGTTTTCAGCTTCTAAAACAGTATAGTTAGATTCAAGTTGTTCGCGAATATATGAACGTATATGCGAATTATCTTCCACAACTAAAATAATTCTGCCAGTCGATTTCTTTTCCGTACTCTTTTCTACTTTTACTGTATGTTTTTCTGCAAGTAATTCCTCTACTAAATCAACGTCAAATTTTCTTTTATCTATTGATAGGTTTGTTGATTTTAATTGCTCATTCTTATTAATAATTTCGATCATTTTGTCTTCAAAGGGGAGGTATACAATAAATTCACTACCAATGTTTATTTTACTCTTGGCAAAGATTCTTCCACCGTGCAATTCAATTAATTCTTTTGCTAAAGCCAATCCAACTCCGGTTCCTTCATATTCTCTGGTTCGCGAATCGTCAATCTGATAAAATCTATCAAATACATGTTCCAGTCTATCTTTGGGAATTCCAATACCGGTATCCTTAACCGTAATTTTTACCAGGTCATTTTCATTCTCAGCAGACTTATTTTGAAATTCTATTTCACTATATTCTTTTTCAGATTTTGTTAAAACAACATCGATACTTATTTCACCTCCACGCTCGGTGAACTTAACTGCATTGGACATAAGATTTAAAAATACTTTTTCCAACTTCTCATGATCATACGAAACCGGTATATATTCATATTGACAATTGCATTTCAACGATATATCCTTTGCCTCGGTAATTGATTCAAAGGAATAAAAAATATTCTTCAAAAACGAGACAATATTATTCTTCTCTGCATGTAGCTTAAGACTGCCAGCCTCAATTTTTGAAAGATCTAGAAGCTGATTTATCAATGTTAATAATCTTTTGGCATTCTTCTCTGCAACCTGTAATTTCCCTTTTGACTTAATGTTTATCTCGGAATTTAAAACATTATCTACCTGTCCAAGTATTAATGTAAGAGGAGTCCTAAATTCGTGAGAAATATTAGTAAAAAACCTGGATTTCATACGATCTAAGTTACCAAGTGTAACGGACTTAACAATTTCAATATCCAATTGATTTTTTAAAAAAAGCCTATTCATTTCGTAACGGCGAATTAAATAGAGAATTGTTAAAAATAGTATAATGTATCCGGCATAAGCCCAGCCTGTTTTCCACCAAGGAGGAGTGATTAAAAGTTTAACCGATGTTCCTTTTTCATTCCAAATACCGTCATTATTCGTGCCTTTAACACGGAAAACATATTCACCGGGCGAAAGGTTTGTAAAAGTAGCTGTCCGTTTTGACCCTAAGTAAATCCAATCCTTATTAAATCCATCAAGTTTATAAGCATACTGATTTTTCTCGGGCGCTGAATAATCTAAAGATGCAAATTCGAATTGAATAATATCTTCATCGTAAGAAAGGATAATAGAATCAATCTCGGAAACAGTTTCTTCTAAAAAACGATTATTTTTACCCGATACTTGTTGGTTAGACAAAACCTCAAATCCCGTAATTACTATTTGCGGTTTAAATGGATTGCTTCTGATCTTATTCGGATAAAAGTAATTAACTCCGTTAATACCGCCGAAAAACATTTCTCCTTTTTTACTTTTAAAGTACGCGCCGGTGTTAAATTCGTTGCTCTGTAATCCATCGCTAATATTAAAGTTCCTAATAGATTTGGTTGTAACGCTGAATTGAGAAAGACCATTATTTGTACTTAACCAAAGATTGCCGTTCTCATCCGGTAAAATTCCATACACAACATTATTCGGTAAACCGTCTTTTTCCATAAAGTGCGTAAATAAATTCCGTTCAATATCAAATCTGTTCAAACCTCCTCCGGCAGTACCGATCCATAAAATATTTTCCGGATCGATTGGATCGGGACACAAAGATTTTATTAAGTTATTACTCAAACTTGTCGGTACGGATGGATCATTTCGATAAATGATGAACGAATTATCCTTCCGATTAAATTTTAACAAACCATCTTTTGTTCCGATCCAAAATCTTTGTTTCCCATCTTGACAAACCACCGGACGCACGCGTTCATTTGTTTGAGTAAGATTGATATATTTAATTTTCTTGAAGTATCCCTTGTTTATATCAATAAGTTTACAAATGTAATTTTTCGTTAGGACCCAAATATTAAGTTGATGGTCTTCAAAAATATTGTAAACCTCCTTTTGCGGTAATCCAAATTTATTACGAGAATTATACTTGAAATGCAAAGTTGTTTCTTTGATTGGATCATAGCGGTATAAACCTTGCGCGGTTGCAAACCAAATATATCCTGATGACGATTGAATAATAGAATAGGCTCCCGTATTACCAAATCTATTTAGATATTCCGAATCTGCTTCATAACTTTTTAACTTTCCGGATTTTTTGTTCCAGCGATAAAGCACATCACCACTGATCCACACAAATCCTTGCTTGTCTTCAAATATTGAACCTACACTGAAACCACTTATGCGAGAAGCTAAATTGCTTTCCCTTTTTATAGTTTTAAATCTATTTGCTTTTTGATCGTATATATTAAGACCTCCTCCTGAGGTCCCAACCCATAAATTCCCAGTCCGGTCCATCCAAAAACTTAGCACTGTATTATAACTTAAACTTTTTGAATTATAAGGATTGTTCCGGAAATATTCGTACGAATTATCACCGGGAGTATATATCATAAGTTCGGCAGGTGTGGCAAGCCATAAATTTCCGAAATTATCTTCAATAATATCATTAATAGCGCCCCAGCCAAAACGGTTAACAGTGTAATGGTGCGGAAATAATTCATAATCTCCGGATTTTTTATTAAATAGAACTAGTCCGCTTAAAGTACCTAACCATAGACGTTTTTTTCTATCTTCGTAAATTGAAGCAATTCCGTTTTCAATTATATCCCGAGGTGCTTTAGGATTTTTTGTTAAAACTTTGAATTTCTCAAAACTATTATCTTTTGTATTAAAGCGAAGAAGATCTGTTAGAGTTCCAATCCAAAGTGTTCCTTCGGAATCTACAAACAGAGAGGTAATATCATTTTTACCCCAGATGGGCGTGTAATTCGAATCATTCAAATACTGTTTATACCTGTATAATATTTTATTCGGATTGGTTATTTCCAGTTTAATCAATCCATTGGTGGTTGTTCCAATCCAAATATTAGAATCCTTGTCTTCCGCAATTGAACTAATCCTGGTATCTCCAAACAACCCGCCGACTGTATTTAATTCCAAACGTTTAAATTTGCCGGTCTTATATTGATAAACGCTCACACCTCCGCCAATTGTTCCAATCCAAATTAATCCTCTACTGTCTTCAAATAATATAGTTATATAATTTGATGAAATAGAAGTTGTATCAAACGGATTATGATAAAACACGGTGAAGTTGTAACCGTCATAACGATTTAATCCGTCTTTTGTACCGAACCACATAAATCCTTTACTATCTTGGAGAATTGAAAAAACAGCGTTTTGCGAAAGACCATCATTAATAGTAAGATGCTTAAAAGGTATATTTTTCTTTTCTCCAAAAGTAAAAACAGATAAAAAAAGAAAGAAAAATAAGAATGAAGCTTTGTAAGACATTTTGAGAATAAATAATTGCAGTAAACTTTTTGCAGAAAATATATAATATTTATCTAAATTAAATGGACAATGCATAACATGCTCTTAAGTCAGAAAATCAGACACTTAAAAAATAATTTACTAGCCTCAGCACAACATTGAACTTAACATTAATTTCGCAAATAACGAAATAGGAATTAATTTCTAACCAAATAAAGTGCAGTTATATCATCACTTTGCGGAGTATTTCCGGTAAATTTTCTAATATCATTTACTATGTTTTTAATAAAAGTTTCCGATTTTTTAGGACGTTTACTATTAAAAAACTTTTCCATCCTTTCATCCGAATACTCTTCTTCTTTCCTATTCATTGCTTCAGGAATACCATCAGTGTAAAGAAATAGTCTGTCACCACTATTAATTTTTAATTTTTCACCTTCGAAAGGCAAACCCATATCAAACATCCCGAATGCTACACCACCGGCTTCAATTTTTTCAAGCTTTTTACTTTTTCTTAAAAGTAAAACCGGATTATGACCGGCATTAATAACATCAAGTTCGCCTGTTTTGGGTGTTAGAACAGCTATAAAAAAAGTTATAAATTTATCCGGCGGAGATGCTTTATAAATTAACGAGTTAATTTTTTTTGCCATTTCGGAAAGCGATATTTGCATTTCCAAATAAGCTTCCAAACATGCATCAAGCGTACTAACTAACAAAGCTGCTGGCACACCCTTGCCTGCAACATCAGCAATAATTAGCGCAAATCTACCATCACTTAACTTTATAATTTGATAATAATCTCCTCCAACTTCTTTTGAAGGAATATTTATGCCTGATATATCATAACCACTAATTTCGGGCATTTTACTCGGCAGTAATTTCTTTTGAATTTGTCCAGCAACAGAAAGTTCTTTTTCAATACTTTTCTTTTCAAGAGCTTCTTTATGAAGGAATTCATTTTCCATAGCATTAAGTACTTGCCGCGCAAAAGCTTCTAAAAGAATTTCGTCTGTTTCGTCGAACTGAACATAACCGCTTCTGCTCTCTTTGTTTGCTAATGTTACATAATATCTTAAACCTTTATATTCTACTTCCCTTTCAATTTTATATTTCGAATTTAAGATATATTCAGAATTGCTTCCACCGGGAAATTCAATCTTTGAAAGCATTCTACTATTAGCAAAAATTCTCAAAAGACCCGTTGAAGCATTTGTTAAAGATGCGGCTCGTTCCAATGCCAATTCCATTAGCATTTTTTTATTACTCAATTTCGAAATTTCAATTCCGGTATCGATCAAACTATTTAGCTGTACAACCCTATTATTTAAGGAAAATATTAGCTGCTTTTCTTTTTTACGGTTGATGTAAGCCTGATATGAATTGTCAAGGAGCTGAATAAAAATTTGAAGCATAATTTTGTCAAGTTCTGAGTAAGGGGTTTTATCAAGTTTGTGACCTAAAAAAACGCCGAAATAAGATCCATCGTTGAGTGGTAAAAAAATTCTAACTTTGTATGGTTTTCTTTTTGCTGCTGTAAGCGAAAACGAATCTGCTATTACCAAATCGTTTACATAATCTTTGCTTTTTTTATTGTAAACATAAATTTCTTCCCAATCAGTATCGCGATTTTTTTTATAGAATAAATTAATATCTACAACTAAGATAGAACCCCTTAAAATATGATTAAAATTCTTACCTAATTCTCTTAGCGACGAAGCTTTTGCAAGTATTTTAAATCCTTCTTGAAAGGACGCAACTTGCAATGAGAGTTTAGAAATAATATTTTGTTGAAATTTAGTTGTCATTAAATAGTTATCAATCATAAATTGATATTAAAAAATATTAACCGAATGATTGAATTGCTTCTTCAATCGAGCTTGATTTCTCTGCAAATTGGAATAATCCCATAATTGAAAATGTTTTTTCAATTGTTGGATCTAAATTGGTGAAAACTACTTTCCCTTTTGTATCGTTCAACTTTTCAATCATTTCTATTAAGAAAGAAATACCGATTGAATTTACAATTTTTGTGCCCTCCAAATTTAATACAAAGTTATTCAGTCCTTTTTGATGAAACTCTGAAAATTCATCAACTATTTTTTGACCGCCTTCGTTATTAATATACCCGAAGGTATTTAGCACAACACAGTTGTCTTTTTTTTCAGATTTTAAGTCAAATTCAGTAATCATTTATGTATTCCTTTAAACTAAGTTTTTAATAATTGTAATTCTTGTCCCGGTAGCACCTGATTCAATTATAAAGTCATCAGACATGGATTTCATAAGTTTTAATCCCCAACCTCTTTTATTTTTACTACTAATTTTCTCCTTTATATCAGGATCCTCAACTTCTTCCGGTTCAAAACCTTTGCCGTAATCAGAAACCAAAATAGTAAGTTTTTCTTTTGTCATTAAAAACGCGACATTTACATAAGGTGTTTCGTCACCTGAGTGTTCAAGTCCGTTGATTATTGCTTCCGTTACTATAATTTTTGCTTCGCCTATTTTGTCTTCGTGTATACCTAAATAACCGCCCATTAGATGAAGACCTTCTAATGCGACCAATTCAATGTTTGGTACTCTCGGTAGTTTAATTTCCAGATTAATAGTGTCGTCCATCTAAAATCCTAGTAAAATTAAATGATAAGTTAATTAGGAGACTAATTTATATTGTGTCGGTTAATGAAAATATGAAATATTTACTCTATATGCAAAAATTATTTTCTAATAATCAAATAATTGGCAATCCATTTCGCTAAAGCTTCCTAGGTTAGAATCTATTTGAATTTGATTAAAAGAAATGTATAAAAAATTTTATGATATAGATTTGAAGTTGAAGCTCTACGAAACCTTGGCAAAGTAGAGCGGAGGGGGAGGGATTCGAACCCACGGAGGCTGTAACACCTCAACGGTTTTCAAGACCGCCGCATTCAACCACTCTGCCACCCCTCCATATTTTATTTATTAACACCTCAAAGGTTTTTCCCGTAGGGATGCTGCGCACAAGACCGCCGCATTCTCCGGTACGGATGGCTTTGCCAAACCACTCTTCCACCCCTCCTAGCAATGTACACTACTCAAAAAACAAATGACTTTTACAAGTACAATAAAATTTGAATTTTAATTATAAGTATTTTTCTTCAATTTCTCCACAGTCAATAATTATTTTCAATGTAACTTTTACTACCACATTCCAACTAATACAAAAGATTTAATCAAAATATGAAAAGGATTTTTACTTAATTTAGCTTGTAAATAAATTTTATTTTTTCATTCAGCTTAATAAACTAAACGATAATTTTACCTTTGGACTATTTACATGAGACTAAAAATTAAGATTGCTCTAATTAGTATTATTTTTCTTAGTAGTTGCAGCATTTTTAAGGTCGTAAAACAAAAACCCACATTGGAACAAACTATCATCCAATTCAAGGAAGGAATTGAAAGCAATAAATTTGATTTTGCAAAATACCCTTATGTTAAAATTGATAGTATTGAAGTTGATAGTATCAATAAAATGATTCGTATAAATTTTAATAACTACCTTTCGTATGCTCCCTTAAGAGAAAATAATGTAAAAGCAATTTATTCGACAGTAAATAATTTTTTCAAAGATTATTCTAGTAAATATAAATTGTCTATTGTAAGTTTGGGTTCCCCAATTGAAAAATTAATACCTAAATACTATCGCAAAAACAGATCCAAGTTTGATACGAGCAGGTTACCGAGGATTACCTTAAAAAACAGGATACCGATTGTAAGAAATACGGACAAAGGGAACTATCCAACAAACGGATTATACAATACAAACATAGCTCTTTGGCATAGTCACGGTTGGTACTATAACTTTGAGCAGGACAGATGGATGTGGCAGCGCGCAAGATTGTTTGGGACAGTTGAGGATCTTGGACCGATGGCTTTTACTATCCCTTATCTAATTCCTATGCTCGAAAATGCGGGAGCGAATGTCTTTGTCCCGCGCGAACGGGATACTCAAATTCATGAAGTTGTTATTGATAATGACACAGATGCAAAATACTATTCAGAAAATTCCACCAATAAAAATATTCAGTGGCAAACAGGGCTAGGAAATGGATTTTTATACGGCACTCCACCCTACCCTGCAAATTACAATCCATTCTTATATGGAACACATAGAACAATTACTTCTTCAGCTAAGAAAACTGCATCGGCTGATTTTATCCCGGACATTCCGGAGACCGCTTATTATGCGGTTTATATTTCTTACCGTGCTTCAAAAGAAAATGTAACCGATGCTCATTATACAATAAACTATTATGGCGGGAAAACCGAGTTTAGAGTAAATCAAACAATTGGCGGAAATACATGGATTTATTTGGGAACGTTTAAATTTAAGAAAGGATTTAATCCTAGCCTAGGTAAAGTTACATTAAGCAACGACAGCAAGGAAACCGGTAAAATTGTTTCTGCTGATGCAGTCAGATTCGGTGGTGGAATGGGACTTATATCCAGAAACGGTAAAACAAGCGGTCGACCGAAATTTGTTGAAGGAGCCCGTTACTATCTGCAGTATTTAGGGATGCCTGATACACTTGTATACAACATTAATGGTGATCAGAATGATTATAAAGATGATTACCAGTCAAGGGGCGAATATGTAGATTATTTGGTCGGTGCACCATTTGGACCAAATAAAGATAGATCAGTAAAGGGCTTAGGAATTCCTATTGATCTTTCCCTAGCATTTCATACCGATGCTGGAATTACGGAACATGATACTACGGTAGGAACACTAGCGATTTACAGCATTGAAGATTTTGATACATTAAAAACTTTCCCCGATGGAGTATCCAGACTTGCAAATAGAGATTTCGCAGATATCTTACAAACTCAAATAACTAAAGATATAAGACATAAGTACGATCCTATTTGGAACCGCCGTGAACTAAAGAATGCATTTTATAGTGAAGCGGCAAGACCAAACGTACCGGCTGCTTTGTTAGAATTATTATCACATCAAAACTTTCTGGATGTCCAGTTTATGCTTGATCCTAGATTCAGATTCGATGTCTCCAGATCAATTTATAAAGCAATGCTAAGATTCTTAGCGGCTGAATACAACTTTAAATACGCAGTTCAACCTTTACCGCCAACACATTTTGCAACCAATTTTATTGGTGACCGTAAAGTCAAATTAATATGGAAGCCTCAAAAAGATAATTTTGAACCGACAGCCGGTGCGAAAAAATATAAGGTTTATACTAGAATAAACGACGGCGGATTTGACAACGGTATCTTAGTTGATTCTACTTTTTATATAAAAGAAAATTTGACTCCCGGAATGATTTATTCTTTTAGAGTAACAGCAATTAATGAAGGGGGAGAAAGTTTTTCTTCCGAGATATTAGCCGTAAGCTGGGCAAATAATAAAAAGCCTGTTTTAATTATTAACGGTTTTGATAGGATTGCCCCTCCTGCAAAAGTAGGAACAAATAAATTTGCAGGATTCTTTGATTTTATCGACTCGGGCGAACCGGATAAAGTTGATATTGGTTATACCGGAATGCAGCACGATTTTTATCCGGACTCAAAATGGAAAACGGATGATATTCCCGGTTACGGTGCCAGTTATGCAAATTATGAAACCGATATAATTGCCGGCAATACTTTCGATTTCCCATTTATCCACGGTAAGTCTATTTTAGATGCGGGTTACTCGTTCGTATCATGCAGTGACGAAGCAATAATGGACAGTTTGGTTGATATGAAAAATTACGTTACGGTTGACCTAATTCTTGGGGAAGAAAAGACCACGCATTGGCAAAAACCATTTGCAGATTCACTTTGGGGAGTTCAATTTAAAACATTTCCTGCAAAATTAGAAAAGCGAATAAACGAATTTCTAAATTCCAATGGTAACATTTTTATCTCCGGCGCATACGTCGCATCAGACCTGTTTTTACAAGATAACTATAATGAAAATGATTTAGATTTTGCTAGAAATTTATTAAAGTATCAATTGGATGCTGATCATGCAGTTAAAACGGGAAATGTTATTTCAACCGGGAATGGACTTTTACCTGATGGTTTTAACTTTTCATTTAACACTTCACTTAACGATTCAATTTATGCTGTTGAAGCTCCCGATGCAATTACTCCGGTAAACGGAAGTTCTACAGTGCTGCGCTATTCGGAGAATCTTTTTAATGCCGGTACTGCATACACGGGAGATTATAGTGTTGTAGTATTCGGCTTTCCGTTTGAAACTATTACAGGACAAAATAAACGTGATGAAATTATGAAATACGTACTAAATTATTTTGGTTTGTAAATTAAGATCAACCCTCAGGTAGTTTTACCTGAGGGTTATTACAATTTTAACTTTTATCGTATTCTTCTCTTGATAGAATTTTCGATTCTTTTAAATTATTCTTTCTTAGTATTGAATTAATCTTTGCTAATTCTGTTTGTAATAAATCTTTTATTTTAATTTTATATTTATCGAACTCAGTATTTAATAAATCTAATCTTTCAATTTGTGATTTTGTCGGCTTTCCAAGATAGTTAATAATCCCCGAATAAATATCTCCAACTTTTTCTGCTAAACGAATTTGGCCTGAAAGGCGATTTAAGCTTGTAGAAACTAAATCTTTATGAATCCTATTAAGATGCTCTAGGAACGAATTTAGATCTTCATTTTTTCCGCCGTCTATTTTCTTTGATGGGCTTAATGATAAGAATAAAATAATACCAATGCGGACTTAGAATTTATAGAAATGATACTAAGAAAAATCAGAAATGATTTTAAACCGATTTCTAAAATTATTATGAAGTAAATAGAAAAATATTTATACGATATCTAATTTTTATAATTTTTTAACTGATTAATATTTTTACTATCAATTACAAAATCAGTATTTTATTAAAATATAGCATAAATAAACGGAGCAAGCGCTGAACCTTGGGTTAGTATTATTAGTCCGCCCAAAAGAACCAAGAAAATAATGATTGGTAATAGCCACCATTTCTTTCTTACTTTTAAAAAATCCCATAACTCGGATAATATTGAAATCTTTCCCATTTTATTTCCTTTTTAAAATTGTCTTTCCGTATCTATTTTTTCATAATCTTTCTTTTCGCGTACATTCCAATATGAATTTTTTGAATCGTGAAATTTTAAGTCCAGAAAATGTTTTCCAAAAACTTTAGCTAAAAATCCTATTGGCGTTATAACAAAATAAAACAAAATTGATAAAATTACACGTGTCATTATAAAACCGAGAATAACAGCAAAAATCATCCACACTTTTTGGAAAGGAAGCAACATTTTGGGTATTGCTAATCCCAACACAATAATTAGGAATCCTAAACTAAGTAAAACCGGATAAGCTGGTTTCCCTTTATACAACAAGTAAATTTCAATGGCAAATAGTATTCCGCCGATAGCAAAACCGAATTGCCTAAGCTCTTTTGTTCCGCTTTTAATATTATCAATTTCTTCTTTTAGCACACTAATCCAGTGCAAATTCTTTCCTCCAATTTATATCGTCCTTCAAAGGTTTTTGATTTTTTTTATCCAAAATGAAATTTCCCATTACAAGATGATCCATTCCCGTCCGCATAAAACATTTGTATGCATCATCGGGTGTACAGACAATAGGTTCTCCTCTCACATTAAATGAAGTATTTATTACTACCGGACAATTATACTTTTTATCGAATCTCTTTAGTAGCTTATAGTATCTTTCATTGTACTTTCCATCAACGGTTTGAATACGGGCCGAATAATCAACATGAGTAACAGCCGGAATTTCCGATCGTTTAATATTTAACTTTTCGATGCCGAATAATTTATTTTCTTCTTCTGTCATTTGTTTTCTTTTATTTGTCTGCACATCGGCAACAAGCAGCATATAAGGACTGTTCGAATGAATATCGAAATATTCACTTACTTTTTCTTCAACCACAGAAGGAGCAAAAGGTCTGAAACTTTCCCTGAATTTTATTTTCAGATTCATTTTTTTCTGCATTTCGGAAGATCTTGCATCTCCGATAATCGAACGGTTTCCCAAAGCGCGCGGACCGAATTCCATTCTGCCTTGGAACCAACCAATAACTTTTTGATTGTTTATGAGATCTGCCGTCTTTTCTATTACGTCATCTTCTTCTAATTTTGAATAAGATAAGTTATTTGTATCCAAAAACATCTTAACTTCATCATCACTAAATTCCGGACCAAGATACGATCCTCTTTGCACATCATTCACTTCATCGGACTTTCTTTCATTACCTAAATATTGATACCATGCAAAAAGTGCCGCGCCCAAAGCTCCTCCGGCATCGCTTGCAGCAGGTTGAATCCAAATATTATCGAAAATATTTTCTCTTAAAATTTTTCCGTTTGCAACACAATTTAAAGCAACGCCGCCGGCAAGACACAAATTATTTTTACCTGTTTCCTTTTTAACATGGCGAGCCATTCTGAGCATTATTTCTTCGGTAACTTCCTGAACTGATCTGGCAAGATCCATTTCACGCTGAGTTAATTTAGATTCGGGTTTTCTTGCCGCACCACCGAATAACTTTGCAAATTTATTATTCGTCATGGTTAATCCGGCATTGTAATTAAAATACTTCATGTTCATTTTGAACGAACCGTCATCTTTCAGATTTATCAATTCGTTTAATATTAAATCGACATACTTCGGTTCTCCGTAAGGAGCCAAGCCCATCACTTTGTATTCACCGGAATTAACTCTAAAACCTGTAAAATATGTGAACGCCGAATATAACAAACCGATTGAGTGAGGATATTTAATATCGGCAAAAAGATTTATTTGGTTTTCCTCACCGATTCCGTAACTCGTTGTTGTCCATTCCCCTACTCCGTCTAATGTTAAAATTGCAGCATCATTAAACGGCGAAGGATAAAACACAGATGCAGCATGCGATTCGTGGTGTTCAGGGAAAATCACACTCCCTTCATAACCCAACTCCTTTTTAATTAAATCTTTTATCCAGAGTTTTTGCTTAATCCAGAGCGGCATTGCTTTTATAAAAGATTTTATTCCGACCGGTGCATAAGTAAGATAAGTTTCTAGTAGTCGTTCAAATTTAAGAAATGGTTTATCATAAAATGCCACAAGGTCAATATCGTTTATGTCTAGCTTAGAATATTCTAAACAAAACTTTGCCGCATTAATCGGGAAACGGTAATCATGTTTTTTTCGTGTAAATCTTTCTTCCTGAGCAGCTGAGATTATTTTACCGTCGGTTACTAAACATGCGGCACTATCGTGGTAAAATGCAGATATTCCAAGTATATTCATATTTTTAATTGGTTACGACCATTTCAATTTGAGTGTAAAAATACAAAATAATGCTTAAAGATTAAGAAGTCATTAAGAAAGAAATTTTTATATATTTGGAAAGGAAACTTAAAAAAGGGAATAAAAAGTGTTCAAACAAATTTTAAATTTATTGTTGTTTTTTGTACTGACCTCAAACCTTTTTTGTCAAAATATATCCAAAGAAATACCGAGAGTTCCTGAATGGGCAAAGCAAGCCGTGTGGTATCAAATATTTCCGGAAAGATTTAATAACGGAGATCGACTGAACGATCCGCGACCTAACGATATGAATGGAGGATGGCCATATGAGATTCCAAAAGGTTGGGAAATAAGTCCTTGGACATCAGATTGGTATAAACTTCAGACGTGGGAAAAAGCAGACGGACATGATTTTTATTGGAACGCCGGTGTACGCAGATACGGCGGGGATTTGCAAGGTGTTATTGATAAATTAGATTATCTGCAAGAATTAGGAATAACTGCCATTTATTTTAATCCGTTATTTGAGTCGCCTTCGCTTCATAAATACGATGCTTCGATGTACAGGCATATAGATAATAACTTTGGATCTAAACCAAATTTTGACACAAAAGTTTGGGCAAAAGAAAATCCTGCCGATCCGACAACCTGGAGATGGACTTCAGCAGATTTTATGTTTTTAAAATTAATTAGACTTTGCCATAAAAGAAATATAAAGGTCATCATCGACGGAGTGTTTAATCATGTCGGTACAACTTTCTGGGCTTTTCAAGATGTTGTTAAAAACCAAGAACAATCGAAGTTTAAGAATTGGTTCTATATAAAATCATTCGATAACCCTAGTACAGATTCAAATGAATTTGATTACGCCGGATGGTACGGAGTTAAGGATTTACCTGAACTAAAAGAAGATGAAAATGGTCTGATTCCACCAATACGGAATCACATTCATGCCATTGTAAAAAGATGGATGGATCCAAATGAAGATGGTAATCCATCGGATGGTATTGACGGTTGGCGTTTGGATGTTGCCGATATGGTGAATCATAATTTCTGGAAAGATTTTAGAAAGTTGGTCAAAGGAATAAATCCCGAGGCATATATCACAGGCGAAGTTTGGTGGAAAGATTGGCAAAACAATATTATGTTCAATGCTGCACCTTGGCTGCAAGGCGATCAGTTTGATGCGGTTATGAATTACAGATTTACACGCGCAGTAAAAAGATTTGTAAGTGACAAAAAGTTACATATCACTCCAACTGGTTTTGTGGATTCGCTTCAAAATATTATGGGTGACTATCCGCGCGAAAACTTCTCAGTTTTAATGAATCTATTGGGAAGTCACGATACCGAAAGATTAGCTTCACTAATTGTAAATCCCGATCAGTTTTATGATCATTACGGAAATCCACAGCAAAATCCGAATTTTAAAGTACGGAAACCAAATAGAATTGAGAGATTAAAACAATCCTTAATGGTTGGAATTCAAATGACTTTGCCGGGTGCGCCGATGATTTATTACGGAGATGAAGCGGGAATGTGGGGCGGAGATGATCCCGACGACCGCAAACCGATGGTATGGCCAGAACTAAGTTATGAAACCGAAAGGACTCATCCATTCGGTAAGTTAAGAAAACCGGATTCAGTTTATTTTGATCAAAGCATTTTTCAGTGGTATAAAAAACTAATATCAATCCGTAAAGATTATCATTCATTATCAGTTGGAGATATTAAATTTCTTGTTAAAGATGATGAACGAGGAATTCTGGTTTACTCAAGGACTTACAACTTACAACGGAATTTAATTTTAATCAATAATAACGCAACCAATCAACCATTTAAGCTGGATAAAAAACTGTTAACGGACAAAATTAAAATTCAAGATCAGATTAGCGGAGAAATTTTTAACCCAGGTTTAATTACTCTTTATCCATATCAAATTTTAATTCTGAAGTAATCAAAGGAAATTTTTAAGTGGCATTAACTAACAAGCAAAAAAATTATATAAAAAAAAATCTTAAAAAGCATAACGCAAAAGTAATATCGGATAGACTTAAAATAGATATTGAAGTTGTTGAAGATTTTAAAAAATCAATTCAAAATAAAAAAACTCCAAAGTGGTTTTATGCAGTTCCGATTTTGATACCAATATTATTCTTTATTCTACTTGAGGGTGGTTTAAGGCTATTTAACTATGGTAAAGATTATACTACATTTATACAAATTACCGATGATTTCCCCGATTTACTTTTTTTAAACCCGGATATTCCGTATAAATATTTTAGTAATATTTCCACAGCACCTTCCGTTTTTCCTGACGGATTTGAAAAGGTTAAAAGTGATTCTACTTTTAGAGTATTTGTTATGGGCGGCAGCAGCGCTGCAGGCTGGCCGTTTGCTCATAGTGCAGCATTTTCGAGACATATAAAAAGACGTTTAGAGCTTTTATATCCTCACAATAAAATTGAAGTTATTAACTTGGGAATAGCCGCAGTTAATTCTTTTACACTTAGAGATTTTTTGACGGACGTATTAAAACTGAAGCCTGATCTAATCTTATTTTACTTCGGACACAATGAATATTACGGAGCGCTTGGAGTTGCTTCAGCAGAATCGTTTGGAAATTCCAGATATTTAACGAATCTACTGCTATCATTAGAAAACTATAAAACAACACAACTAGTTAAATCAATAATTAAAAATATTTACAAATTAATCAGTTCTAAACCCACTAGCGGCAAAGCCAATGAAACCTTAATGGAAAAAATGATCGGTGAAAGTGCAATCCCTTTGAATTCAGAGCTATATTGGGACGGGATTGACCAATTCAAAGATAATTTTACCGATATGTTAAATATGCTTAAAAAGGCTAAAGTAAATGTAATAATCAGTACACTTGAGTCTAACCTTATGCAGAAACCGTTTATATCAATTCCTTCAGATTCTTTACCAAGCGCAATAACGGTTTTCCATGAAGCAAAACAAAAATTGGCTGAGAACAATTTAACTTCTGCAAAAAATCTATTTTATAAAGCAAAAGATTTGGACGGTCTTAGGTTCAGAGCTCCAGTGGAAATAAATAACGTTATTAAACAATTATCACACCAATTTAATTATCCGCTAATCAACGTTGATTCGGTTTTCAACGCAAACAGTCCAAATGGAATTGTTGGGTATAATCTAACCGTTGACCATCTTCATCCGAACGTTAAAGGGTATGATCTATTAGGGAAAATATTTTATAAAAAAATGTTAGAGATGAATTATTTGCCAGAAGGTAAGATGAAAAATATTTCATTTGAAGAACAAAATAAAATATTGAAATATAATTTTCCTTTTACTCAGTTAGATTCAACCGTAGCAGATTTTAGATTAAAGAAGCTGCTTGGAGCATATCCGTTTGTTCCCAAAAACACACCCAATTATTTAATTCAAAACTTAAAACTTAATACTAAAATTGATTCTACAGCAGCATATTTAATAGACCGTGAAATCAGTTGGACAAATGCACATTATAAAATGGCAAAAATATATTTGAGCAACAGAAATATCCATTTATTCAAAAAAGAAATAAATGCTATGATTGATGAGTTCCCATTCGATGAAAGTTTTTATGTTAGCGCCATTACTCCTTTGATTCAATTGAAAAAATATTCTGATGCTTTACCATTTTTGATGAAATTAAACAGAATGAACTCTAATGCATACACAAATAAATGGCTTGGGGCAATTGAGTTAGAACAAAAACATTATAATCAAGCTATCAGCTATTTTAAGAAAAGTATTTACTACAGTTCAAACGATGCACAAGTATTTTATAATCTTGCCGGGGCATATTATTTTAACCATGAAACAAAGAAAGCCCTAACTGCACTTAGAAAAAGTATCGCCTTAAAACCAAATTACAAGCAAGCGATAAGTTTTTACAATGAACTAAAAAGAATTAAACAATAAGTTTTTATAGAATAAACTCAGCGAGCTATACTATATCCTCAATATTTTTGATCATAAAAAAAGCCGGTTTTATTCAAACCGGCTTTACACATCTTCTATAAAAGGAATGTTACTTCAAAAGCATCATTTTCTTCGTCACGTTAAAGTTTTTGGCAGATAATGTGTAGAAATAAATTCCACTTGCTAATCTACCTGCATCAAAAGTTGCTTTATAGTTTCCTGCAGCTTGTTGAGAATTTACAATAGTAACAACTTGCTGACCAAGCATGTTATAAACTCTTAAAGTTACTTTCCCGGCTTCAGGTATACTATAATTAATAACAGTTGTCGGGTTGAACGGATTAGGATAGTTCTGGGATAATTGATAAGAAGAAGGCAAAGTATTACCAACTTGCTGAACACTAGTAACAACTTGAGTTCCCCAAACTTCACTAAGTTCCATTGGATTAGCTGATTCTTCCAAATCAAAATTATGGTTAAAACCAAATCCCATCTCATTATCCATTGGGCTAGTACCACCGCTTATAGTTGCTGCATCAGGATACCATGCTCCGAACTTATATTCTATAACACCCTGCGAAGTTCCAGTTGGGAAAACTACTTGTTTCGACCAAATGTTATCGCCGGCAGTCTTATCGCCAAATTGACCTGCATCATTAAGAGCAATCATTTGACCGTTAACTGCTAATGTATCATCCGGTACCCAATTACCGCCCCAAGCACCTAATGTACTATCTGCTCCTTTAAGACCAATAAATTCCAATTGATCTAACGGAATTGCAGAGGAATCATAGCTGTTTGCAGGATTTGCGCCCATATCACATTGGAAAAGTACAGTTACGTCTATAGTAGTATTACCTTTTAACGGTGTTATCCGCGGTACAATTGGATCAAGAGTTGTTACTGATCCGTCAGCTATATAAGTCAGCCATCTGTCACCGCCGGTTTCCCATCCATCATTTGAAAATTTGTTAGCAGGGAACGCTTTAAATTTCCATTTAGTAGAATCACCAAGCGATCCTTTAAATGTCATGGTTGTTTTGAAAACAGTACCGGGTTCGAGAGGATCCTGGGTCATTTTTCTGCTACCGCTTATTACTGTCCCTAAGCCGTCCCAATCAAGGCCCATAACCAAAATTGAGTCTGTTGTTACATCAAAGAAACCTTCGCCGGTTCCGGCAATGTCTGTTAAGTCGGCAGTGAAATTAACTGTATTTGTAACCTGTTCAACAAGAACACTATCATTATTATAGAATACTACCGGTAAGCTCATTGCGGCAGTATCTAAAGTGAAAACCTTATTATCGCCACCTTCCCAGCCGTCATCTAACCGGAATTTGTATTGGTAAGAATTGCCAACGGCAGAATCAGGAAAGTTTAAAGTTACCGTATATAGAGAATCGTTGGATGCATCCGGACTCATTGTGAATCCTGTCCCCCAATTCCCTAAAGTATCATTATTTACGTCCTGGACAAAATCTCCGGTAACGTTCACACTATCAGTACCGGGAGTAAAATTACCTTTTAACATTTGAATGCTCATGTCAACATTGAAAGTGACCGGTACTTGAGCATACATTACTGATGTTACAAGAAGTGCAACAAGAAGATATAGAGTTTTTTTCATATTTACCTCGCTATGTTTGTTAGTGGATGTTAGTTATTAAAAATTAAAAACCTATAGAAACTGAATATCTAGAAATTTCATTAAATTTTCCAAAATCCATATAAGAATAGTCGGCTCTAACTCTTACGCCGCCAAAATCATACTGCAAACCTGCGCCGACTGTAAGTCCTTCTTCAGCAAAATCTTTAAATAGTGAATTATAACCGCCTCTTAAAAATAAAATGTTATCCCAAACTAACTCACCTCCTAAATTTAAGTAAGAAGTTTGATTATTTGGAATTAATGCATCGGTGGCTACTGTAAAAGTCCAATCCTCGTTTTTCAAAAAATCGTATGAAAGACCTACACTAAAAACCAATGGTAAATTCCAGCTATCTGTATCTAAATCCGTAGTAATATTCGCATTATTTCCTGCATGTGCCGGATCAATATCAATTGGTTGTAATAAATCTTTACCGCTTAACTTCATTTCGGTGCCAAAGTTAGCAATATTCATTCCTAATCGCAATCCATTAAATTGGGTAGTAAAAAGCAATCCAATATCAACTGCAAAAGCCGTAGCGGTTTCATTCCAAATTTTCTGTTGAATATATTTAACGGTACCTCCAATGGAAAAAACATCAGTCAGATTGCGGGCATAAGAAAGAGAAATAGCAATATCGGAAGCGCTCCACGTCTGCCCGGTACCGTTTTGTTGTCTTACCGTTGTAATTTCTTCTTCACCGTAATCAAGTTGATAGAGACTAATAGCAAATGCGTCGGATTCGCTCAATTTCATTGCAATTCCAGCCCAATCCAATTTAGTATTTGCCAACCAATCAGCATGAGTTACATTGAACTCATTTGATTGCAATCTGGATAATCCACCAGGGTTCCAATAAGCTGCAGTAACATCGTTTGCAACTGCCACGAATGCACCTCCCATCCCGGAAGCTCTTGGACCGACCGGAATAGTTAAAAAATTAGCTGCAGTTGTTCCAAATTTACTTTGAGCAGACAATGTAACTGAAAAAGCTAAGATTATAATTGTAATTAATTTATTCATTTTTTGCTCCCGCAAAACTTAAATTGCTTATTTAATTATGCCAATTTTCCCGAATTTCTTCTCGCTCACACCTTTAGCTTGAACCACGTAAAAATACACACCGTACGCTACATCCAAACCTTCACTCGACCTAAGATCCCACGATACAGTTCCATTTTCTAAACTACCTTCCTGGTTAATAGTTTTTACATGCACTCCGCTCGAAGTATAAATATCTATTCTAGAATTTGGAGGTAGATTAATAAAATTCACAACTCTCTCACCCCTTCCTCTAATTTGAGTTGGCAACGGCTGTTCAAAGACATTTGTCACAACATAAGGATTAGGAACAACTTTTACGTTCTTTATCTCTACTTTTGCTTTGTTTGCATCAAAAGAAGATCCTACTGTTGTAAACTTAAATTTATCGCCAGAATTTAATGGCTTATTAATACTAATTAACAAAGAATCGCCCGCTTTAGGAATTCGCACACTATCACCGCTAAACGAAATGAACCAAGTCAGTTTACTTGTATCCGGTGTAGCCAAGATCAAATTATCTTTACTATTTAGCGTATCATCCTTACTCAAAAATCTAAACGGAATTTGTTTTGAATTATTTGGATCAGTCACATCGTATATTTCAAAATTAGTATTAATTGATGTAGTTGGAATTCCCGGCATAACGTCAGAAGTAGGTTTATCATAAGAATCATAAAAAACAAATTCATAATCCTTTGGATCCTTTATTCCTTTAGGAAGATTCGGGAAATCAAATGGTTGAATTGTAAATCTGAGATTATCGGCATTATTATTATTCCATCCGCTTCTAACTGTGTTTACTTTAACACTATCCAAATTCTGGTATCTATTATCTATAGAAAGATAAACGCCCTCAAATACAGCACCGTCCTTTGCAACTAAATGGGGATTATTACTTATTAATATTTCATTTGTAGACAAATTTTTAACATTATAGGCATATGCAATTGGTATTCCTTGTACTAAAGAATCTTCAAATGAAACTTCATAAGTTGAATTTGTTACTCTACCGGGATCAATTACATCAAAAATTGGTGTCACTTCTGAGTAACCTGTTTCCCTTACGGTTTTTTCTCCACTCTTAGGCGGCACATAACCGGCAACCGGCGCAGTAGGAACAACCGCTGCTGTATTAATATCAAGTTGAACTTTACCATCAATATTAATTGCAATAAATTTTGTGTTTTCAGTTGGGAAAATATCGCTGATTGATTTTCCCTTGTCGTATGCAACAACAGCGTAATAGTATGTTCTACCATTTTCAACATCTGTATCTTCAAATGAATTTTGTATTCCTGTATCATCACCAAGAAAAAATGGGACACCACTTGTTAAGTTTATTAGATTCGAACTAGCACTAAAGAAACCTGTAACGCCGTCTTTCAGATCAAACTGTTCGAATGGTTTATATTGTCGGGGCCTTCCAGTACCATCGGAAATGGTAAATGCATCCACAAAATCAGGATCAGTTCCTTTGTAAATTTTATACCCTTCAAAATCCTTTTCTTTTGTAGTTGGATCTATTGATTTTTCTGCAACCTTATCCCAGTAAAGGGTAACTTTGCCATCGCCCGGTACCGCAGTTAAAGTGGGCTTATCTGGTGGTCGAGGGAAATTATAATTTGCGTTGTATATTAACTGAGCAATTCTTTTTGTTTTAAGCACTCCGGGGAAATCATCACCAAAAGCTAGTGCTAAGGAAAACCGCTGAGTATTACCAGGTAGAAGCGGAAAATAACCGGATCCGTAAATAAAATCGCCATCCTCTCCTCTAATAGCAACATTATTTTGTATTGAACTCGGAACATCAAAATGCCCCGGGTTAAGTCTTTGCCACATATCCTCTTCATCACTCATGGTAATTGAACCGGCGGGAACAAAATATTGAAAACTAGTTAACCCTATCTGGTCAGATTCATCAACGTCTGTTTGGTCAAAATTTGGTTCTCCGAGGGTCGGGACACCATCCCCCTCACCCATATCATGAGTATTTGGTTTTCCATCAGCGCCAACGTCATCAATTAGATTCCCATTATCATTAAATAAAAGTTCTCCTGTGTCCGGGTCTCTACTCCAATCATCATCATTATCTATTCCGTCATTTCTGGACTCATCAACCATCAAGTCATTTAATCCAACGTTGTTTACAAAATCTTTATATTGAACAGGATCCAGAGTATCAATTAAAACTTGTTCAGTCGTTTCATCTTTTTTAAATTGCCTGTAATGAACTTGAAAGTTTTCATCAATAATACCATCCAGATCATTGTCAATACCATCAAAAGCATTCGGATTAAGATTTGTGCCCTTCGTTAAATTGCCTTCTTCCAGTTCTGTTACACCAGGAGAAAGATCGAATTGTCTTCCCATTGAAAAAACTGTAGTATCTGAATTTGGCATAGTTATAGTTTTACGAATAAAATTACCATCATCGTTTGAATCATCAATAAGAACTAACTTATCGCCTGCATTAATAGTTCTTTTGTCAAAATCGGTATCTTGAAAATAAGGTGCGGTATTCTGAAAATCTCTGTCGTCTCCATCATTATCAATCCCGTCGAAAGGATTGCCTGGAGATTCCAAAAAAGCATAAGCAATATATCCTACAGCGCTTGGATTAGGTTTCCATCTTGGGTTTGCAGAAGGACGAATATAATGGTCAAAATCCCATGAATAAGTTATAGCATCTCGAACAGCGAAGAAAGAAACATCGTCATTCCATTCATCACCTTCGGCTCCCACATAAGTTCCAACAAGTGTTCCAAAAACTGTTTGATCATATCTTACTGTTCCAACATTTTTTATTTCATAAAGCCAGAAGATAACATCTTGTGCAAGAAAGTTCGCCCATTGCAATCCTCTTACTTTTACTTGAAGAGCTTGTCCCTTTCGACTGGGGTCTGTACTGTCAGGTAAAAATCCATGTCTAACGAACATTTTTTCATCTCTGTTATCATCCATCCAGAAATAACTTTCTTGATCGGCGTTGAATTGATTTCTTCCAAAGAAACCATTCCATTCCGCTTTCCCGGAGGAATCTACCCAATCAGGATGATCCGGCCAAAAATCCGGCCAAGTTTCGGGCAGATGACTCATTGCTACGCCTTTTCCTTTTTCATCGAGGGTTGGGTTGGCAAATCCCGAAATTGGCTCAAACGTCCAGGACTGCCCGCCGCCCGGAGCAAAATCTCCGCCACCTGGTCTAGAAACAGGAGTAATAATAACCGAATGAATTGTATCAGCTTTAGTAATTAAGCTATCATTGTTGTAATCACGTACAGGTAAAAGTACGCCAACCAAAGGAGAAACATCTCCCACATAACCATTAGCATCAAATTTCCATGCACCTCTTGGACCTTGATCGCCAGGCTGAGCGATAACTCCCCAATTATCGAAAACAGTTCTAACTTGATTCCCCCTATGAATTCCAATTTTCCGCGCAGTTGGGTCACCACGTCCAATCGTCTGTCCATATGAAGAACTTACAAAGAATATTGTTGCTACTGAAATAATAGCCAACTTTATTAATTTCATATTCTATACCATTTTTTAATTTTCATTGTGTAATCCAAAACTCTAAAAATAAAATGATGCTCCCATTTCAATTCTTCTAGGTTCAAAATAGAAGGTTGGATTTCTATAAAAAGCATCAATTGAATTTACCAGAGTCGGTAAATTTTGCTGCTTCCTTAAAAACTCATCCAGTGTAAAATCAGCAGTTCCGCTATCACCATAAACATTCGATTCGTTTTTAATGTCGAAAATATTATTGACACGCAAAAAGAGTGATAATTTATAATCCTTGAATAACATTAAGTCATAAAAAGCTCTTAAATCAACATTATACGTCGAAGGTTTAAGTTCACTATTATTTAATAATTTAGATAAATTTATTGACTGAGTAGGAGTGTAAGGAAATCCGCTGCCGTATTGTGCTATAAAACTAAATCCCCAATTATTATATGTATAATTAAAAGTTGCATTTATGGTATGAGTCTGGTCCCAATTTAGAGACACCAATTGAATTTCCGGTAGTTCACCGCTTGCTAGAGCATTACGAGTAGCTTCGGGATCCGATGCATTTCCTTTAGCCGATTGAAACGTATAATCTAAAGTAGCAGACCAATGGTTAGAGAATCTTTTATTAACCGAAACAATTAGTCCTTTCACGAAGCCAAAATCACTATTTACAAATTGGCTGTATTTCCCGGCTCCGCCAAACAGTCTAATTTCATCTGCTCTAGTTCCTGCTAAATTTCTTATATCTCTAAAATATGCGGTAATATCAACACCCAATTGGTCAGTAAATGATTGCTGAATTCCTATTTCGCCACTAATGGTTTGTTCAGGATTTAAGTCCGGATTTCCAGCTACTCCTAAGTTATCAGTCCCAAATCCAAATTTATATTCAGGGTTCTGATATAGCAATTCATAATTCGGTACTTGGAAAAAATGTCCATAAGAGAAATGGATTACAGCTCTATCGGTAATTGGAAACGCGACACCTAAACGCGGACTAACTTGAAATTTAGAAGTAGCATCTTTATACCAATGTGTTCTACGTTGTGAAATAGTTTCTGCAATATTTTTGGGTCTTCTTGGTCTATAAATATCCGGATCTGAAGGATCAGTTAAAATTTGACCATCCGGCTCAAAATAATCAACCCTAACTCCAACATTTACAATAAAATTATTAAGCTCTAATTTATCTTGAAGATAAGCAGATAATTCGATCGGTTTATGATTGTAATTATGAATTGACAAATTTTCATTAGGGTTGTTTGGGTCAGGAATTCTTACTCTAACGAAAGGATTTTTAGTTATCTGAGGATCGTCAATACCATCTTCTCCCGGATCAAATTTTCCGTTATTATTTTTATCAATCCACTGTAGGAGGTTAAAATTATCAACACTTACCTGAGTTTGATTTAGATTGACACCCAATTTAATTTCATGAACACGAGTAATTTGAGAAGTTAAATCAAACTTAAAGCCGTAATCGTTTGTTATTCTTTTAAACATATCATTACGGGTTCCGCCTGTTTTAAAACTTGGAACTTCTTTGGGCTGTTGATCTAACAACCTTACATTAGTCCATAACGGGTTATCTAAATTTGCGTAGGCGTATTGTCTGTACTTTTTAAAGAAATAAGAAAAATTAGCTTGATAAAATGTATGGGCGCCTAATGTGTGCGTAATTCCTAAAATATTTGTATTCCCCCAGCTAAATTTCTTATAATCTCCGTCGGGGTTAAAGTCAAAACGAGCGCCTCCGTCGTAATTTTTAAATCGTAATCGATCATTTATATATGTTAAAGTTACTTTAAATCCGGTAAAAGGTAAATAAGTCAATTTACCGTGCAGATAAACTTTTTCACTCCAATTCATTGGTACAATTGAACCGTCGCCGGTTTGTTGAATATTGTATCTTTTATCAAGGGGAAGTGTCGGACTTATATTAGTAGTAATATCCCAAGGGTTATACAACTTCTTGCCATAAAACCATCCGTCAAAATAATTATATCTGGAATTAACATAAAAATAAAGCTTATTATTGATGATCGGACCGCTTAAATTACCTTCTATATCTCTAATTGAGGTCGGTTTGAATTTATCTATATTTCTAAAAATTTCAGTCCTATTGCTATAATGCCCTCCAATATAAGAGGTTACGCTGCCTTTAAATTGATTGCCGCCATCTTTAGTCGCTAAATTAACAACGCCCGAAAGCGCTCTTCCATACTCTGCATTAAAAGCGCCGCTAATAAACTGAAGCTCTTGAATAGCATTTTTATCCACATCTACAACAGTAGACCCATCATACGCATCTGTTACCGGGACACCGTCAATTTGATATAATACTTCTCCCTTTCTTCCGCCACGAACATTTCCACCAACAATTCCGGCTTTCAATTGTAATACTTGTTGGAATTCAGTAACGGGCAAAGATGCAATTTCATCTCCACCGATTATTGCAGTAGATGCGGTTAAATCTTTTGTTACTAAAGGCTTTTTTGCTACTACAACTACTTCCTGTCCCAAAGAAACACTTGTCTCCGAAAGATTGAAGTCTGCTTTTGTAGTTAGTCCTATAGAAACTTTTAAGTTTTCAATGGTTACGGAAGTATATCCAATAGCCGAAGCTTTAAGTGAATAAGTACCGGGTCTTAAATTCAGTATGGAATAATAACCATCTATATCGGAAGCAGCCCCTTGTGATGTACCTACAATGACCATATTTACAAACGGTAACGCCTCACCTGTATTTTTATCTAAAACCCTACCCGCTATTTTTCCGGTTTGACTAAAAACAGATGATGATATAAGAAAGAACAAAAAAACGATTTGATTAAAAGTCGTCTTGTTTATTTTCATACTACCCCCAAATGAGGACAATTAGATATTCATTTTATTATATTTTAATTTATAAATTTATGAAATAAGCAGCTAAAATAAAATAAAAATGTTTTTCTTAAAAGTTATAAGTTTTATAAAAATAAATAAAATTTTTCTGCTTTTAATTACTATATACAGCCTTTCTTCAATCCTAAAAGCACAAATACAAAACGATAGAATTCTTGCGCGTGTTGGCAATACAACTATTATGGAATCTGAATTCCTGGAAAGATTTGAACTTAATCCTCAAATAGGATTGCAAACAAAAGGAAACAACTACTCCATAAAATTAAAATTTCTTTATACTCTTATAGCAGAAAAGCTTTGGGCATTGAAAGCTGAAAACAAAGGACTTGATAGAAGCACTGCTGTTCAGACTGCAGTAGGAAATATTGAAAAAATGTTTGTAAGAGATGCGCTATATCGTCAGGTTATAAAAAACAAAATTAAAATTTCTAAAAAGGAATTAGAAAGAGGTTTATTAAGAAACTCTTATAAGTTGAAAGTTAATTTTTTATTCAGTGATAATAAGAATGAAATCTACAGCTTGTATAAACTCCTCAATACCGGATTTCCATTTGATTCAATCCTTGTTTCCAGAGAAGAATACAAGGAGCAGCTAAAGCCAATAGAGGTTAGTTACGGACAAATGCTAGAGTCGGCTGAAGATTCTATTTATAAATTGGAAATAGGACTGTATACGAAACCCCTTCTTACACCCGACGGTTGGTATATTTTTAAACTTGATGACAAAATAAAGCAAGTTTTCGGTTCTGCTAATGACCGGTTAGATGCTGAGAATAAAATTGAAAAAGTAATACGCCATAATAAGGAAAAGAAATTATATGATGACTTTTATATAAACTTTTTTAACAAAAGAAAAGTGAATGTTAATTCTCATCTTTTTAAAAGTTTATCTAACAAAATAATTTATTATCTGGTTATTAAAAAACAAGTTTCCAATTCATCTAATAATGAACTTTTTCATTTGGAAGTTCAAGATATACTAAATATTGAGAAGGCATTTGGAGCTGATTCATTAAAAATGGATTTTATCTTTTTTAAGAAACACCCGGTAACATTAAAGCATTTTCTTAGAGATTTGATATTTAATGATTTTTCCGTAGAAAAAGTTGATCCCAATATTATTGCAGAAAGTCTGAATAAGAAAGTCCAAAAGTATATTGAAGATGAACTATTAGCGCGCGAAGGTTATAGACGCGGATTAAATTTATTGCCAAGCGTTAAAAGAGAAGTTCAGATGTGGAAAGATAACTACCTTGCACAAGCATTAAAATCTGAAATGACTGATACTGTAAAAATTACTAGTAAAGAATTAAAAAGATATTATAATCAGAAATTCCATTCGGAAAAGATACCCACGCAGCTAAAGATTGTTGAAATTTTGGTAAAAGATTTACAAACATCAAATAAAATTATTAATAAAGTTAAAAAAGGAGAAGATATTCGTAAATTGGCAGTGAAATATTCCATAATGCCGTCAGCAAAAAAAAATAAGGGCGAGCTCGGTTGGTTCCCGGCACTTGCGTATGGCGAAGTTGGAAGAATTGCATCCAAAATGAATATCGGCGAAGTTTACGGACCTTTAAAAACAAAAAAAGGGTATTCAATTTTCAAACTTATTGCTAAAAAGAAAGAAAAGATTGAACCTCCATCCAAATCTTTTTCTGAAATTAAAAATTCACTTAAAACTGAACTGGCTCAAAAAAAACTTTATAAGGAATTAATTAAAAGAACTGTTAGCTTTGCCAAGCAAATTAAAATCAGTATAAATTACAATTTACTGAAAGAAATAAAACCTACGAATATAAACTCATTTGCAATTCGCCACATGGGTTTTGGAGGTAAAATTACTGCAGTTCCAATATTAGCGCCCTTTTATGATTGGGTGAATATTCTGAAATCCGGTAATCAAATTCTACCCTAAAAACTATTAATTAAATCTGAATATAATGGCACTCCTAATTGATCAAAAAGCAAAACAAGAAATACAAAGAATTGCCGGGATTATTTTAAAAGAAAAAACATACCATATCTCAAAGATTCAAAAAAAAGCTTACAATTATGAATTTGTTGTCAGCATCGGCAATCAAAAACTTAAGGTTCAAATCTATTTTGGGAAAAAAGGTATTAAAACAGTTTTACAAGGGAATAAAGATTCTAATCTATACCAGAAAATTAATATGCTGATTTCCGACGAGCCTGAGTTGACTTTTAAACGGAATGAAATTGAGGAACCTGAAGAATACATCGGTACGGATGAATCCGGGAAAGGTGATTTTTTTGGTCCCTTGGTTGTTGCAGCAGCTTTTGTAAATAAATCCACATTACAAAAACTTAAACAATTAGGAGTAAAAGACAGCAAGCAATTATTAGATAGCCAAATTTCAGTTTTAGCGAAAGAAATTAAATCCATTCTTAAAGGTTCTTATAGTATTGTTTACATCCCGCCGCCAAAGTACAACGAGTTATATAATAAATTCAGAAACTTGAATAAACTTTTGAGTTGGGCACATTCAAAAGCAATTGAAAATTTATTGAAAAAAAATAAATGCGGTATTGTTATTACAGATAAATTCAGCAACAAAGACCTTTCAATTACTAATAATTCGGAAAATTCTCATATTGAATTTCTTCAGTTCACAAAAGGAGAAAGATTTACAGCTGTTGCCGCAGCATCAATATTGGCGCGAGATAGAATGGTCACGTGGTTTAAAGAGCATGAAAAGAACGGACTTAAATTGCCCAAAGGGGCTTCATTGGAAGTAGAAGTAACAGCTAAGAAAATTGTACATTCTTCCGGCCGAGCTTTTTTGGATAGTATTGCGAAACTGCATTTCAAAACCATTAAAAAAATTTAACCAAAAATTCAACAGCGTAAAAATTCTTAATTATTGTTATATTTCTACGATAATTATTTGCATATAAAAGAAGGTAGATGTAGATGAAAAACAATAGAGTAAAAAGAATTGGAATATTAACCGGCGGCGGTGACTGCCCCGGATTAAATGCCGTGATAAGAGGCGTAGCCAAACCGGCTCACGATAACGGTCTGAGTGTTCTCGGTATTCAAGACGGATTTGAAGGACTCGTAACTGGGAAAGCAATAGAGTTATATAATAAAGACGTTTCAGGAATACTAGCTCAAGGCGGAAGTATTTTGGGCTCCTCAAACAAAGGTGATCCTTTCCACTGGCCGGAACAATTTGATGATGAAATTAAAATTGTTGATCGATCCGAAAAAGCTATGAGGAATTATGAAGCTTGGGATTTAGATGCTTTAATTGCAATAGGTGGTGATGGAACAATGAATATCTCCCAAAGATTAAGTGATATGGGAATGAATATTGTCGGCGTACCGAAAACAATAGACAACGATTTGGAAGCTACAGATCAAACTTTTGGACACGATTCGGCTATTTTTGTTGTCTCTGAGGCTTTAGACAGGTTGCACACAACAGCATCAACGCACCATAGAGTTATGGTTTTAGAAGCAATGGGCAGATATGCCGGCTGGATAGCTCTACACGGTGGTTTAGCAGGCGGCGCAGATGTTATTCTTATTCCGGAAATCCCATTTGATTGGGAAGTGGTTTATGATAAAGTGATTCAACGCAATATGCGCGGGAAACGTTTCAGCATCATTTGCGTTGCAGAGGGAGCTAAAGCAATTGGCGAAGATATAGCAGTGAAAGCAAAAGACATTAAAAGAACCGATCCCATTCAATTAGGCGGTGTGGCAGAACATGTAACTCGAATGATAACCGATAACACCGGTTTAGAAACCAGGTATACGGTCTTGGGTCATTTACAACGTGGCGGCAGTCCTACACCCTACGATAGGATATTATCTACAAAATTTGGGACTTATGCAATTGAGCTGGCATTAAAGAAAAAATTCGATAGGATGGTAGCCTTAAAAGGGAATGAAATAATCAGTGTTAAAATCGAAGAAGCCATAACCAATCAAAAATTGGTAAAACCAACCGATCAGGCGGTTAAAGCGGCGGTTGCCGTCGGCGTAAGTTTTGGTACCGAAAAATTATAAATTACTCTTGATTTCCGATTGAAATTATTTTAAGTTTTGATTCGTTCTTTTTTAAGACTAAATGGGGTCGTAGTTCAGTTTGGTTAGAACGCCTGCCTGTCACGCAGGAGGTCGCGAGTTCGAGTCTCGTCGACCCCGCAATGCAAATTCATTTTGCAGGAGGTCGTCCCGATTCGTAGAATCGGGAAGTCTCGCCTGTCCGATGAAACAAAGTGAAATCGGATCGACCCCGCAAAATTTTTAGGGAATCATATTATTGATTCCCTTTTTTATTTTTAAGCATGCAAGATAGTTACATCATGTGGTTCACCTATATTCTTTACTCTAACTCTATCGACAAATATTATGTTGGGCACACAAATGATCTCTACTGGAGACTTGAACGACATAATGCCGGCTGGAATGTTGATAATATATTAGGAATTTTAAAATCGGTATCTCAAGAACATGGCGTTGTTAAATTTAATTCTAAAATACCAAGCCAAATTAAAGAAGGTAGTATTTTAACCATAATACCTATACATTCCTGTTTAACCGGAAATTTGATGAAACGCTATATTTCACTTAGCAATGATGTAATAACCAGAATATAATTTGATGAATAATTGCCGTAAAAATAAATTTGAGCTTCGGCGGGCTTGTCCGCCTTTGGCATGGCGTTTTTTGTGCCGGAGGTATCCCCATGGAACGATACCAGCATCTCTTTATTGATTTGGTTTAAAACGATTTTATAGAGTAGTTTTCAATTCCTATTAAGCTCACTTCAATACAAACACTTTTCGAATCCTTTTAACGTTTACTGATTTTTTGGGACAGAAATTTATATGTTAGTTTGTTTATATTTAAAGTATTATTTTATTAAACCACGTTCAGAAATATTTTATTCACTAACACATTTTTTGTAATTCTAAATTTATATTGCAAAATGGACAAAGAGCAAAACAATAACGAGAATCAATTTATACTGGGAATTTACAACTATTGCAATCGCTGGTGCGTGCGGTGTGAGTTTACTGCAAAGTGCATGGTATTTGATCTGGAAAATGAGATTGAGTCTAAAAAAAGCAATATTGACAGCGGTTTAACTACTTTGAAAGATATTTTTAATAAATATTTTAAAGACGCCCCAAATCTAAATGAAAAAGCGAATGAATTTGGTATTGATCTTACGGATACCGAATATGATGAGAATTTTGCGGAAGAGCTAAAACTTAAAAGATTAATTAACGAAAGTTCCGATTGTGCGGAAGCATCCAAGAAATATATTGATATGGTTAATGAATGGTTTAATAACCAAAAAAACAGTATGAAGAAACCAAGCAATTTAGAGACTAAAACATTAGACAAAAAATCCATTTCCAAAATAGTTAATTCGATTGAAGTGATTCAATGGTATCAATATCAGATTTACGTAAAAATTATGCGGGCTTTATCAGGCGAAGATATAGAAGAAATTAACGATCTGCCGAAAGATTCCGATGGTTCCGCAAAAGTCGCTCTAATAGGAATTGATAGTTCAATTGAAGCGTGGGAAAATTTACTGATGCACTTTTCTGATGAAGATAAAGTAATATTAAATATCATTCTGCATTTAGTTGAATTACAACACACCGTCGAGGAAAAATTTCCGAACGCCCTCAATTTTATACGACCTGGATTTGATGAGGTGTGAATTACCAAGATTTAATTTATCTTTTTATTCTCTTGCTTGTGCGCCATCCTTTGGGCAAGCTTTATAATATTTAATATTGTTTACAAGGCACTATCGAATATATTCAACTATTTTATTTTAATTTTCTTGTGTCTTTTTAGTAAAATACTAAAAATCTTTGTTTGAGAACACGGATATGTTATTCAAATTATTATTAAGGCAACAATTGAATATGAACAATGTATAGAAGTTTGGGACGGACTCGATGCAGGAGAAGAATGCCCTAACTAATTTAAGTAAAATCAAACTTTTTAAAGTCCAACTTTTCCCACCTAAAGCTGACATGTAAAAAAGCCGGGCTTCGAGAATTACATAACAACTTGTTTTTCCTTATAGAGTTTAAATTTTTCCGACTCACTATGCAATCTAAACTTTTCCATAATTTCTTCAACTTGCTGAACCATAAGATCTAAGGTTTTAGCTGCCTGACTAATATCTTCAACACCTTCTTTATTACGATCGACAGATTGTAGAATATTACCGATTTGTTCTTGGATATGGCTGCTTGTTTTGGATTGATCATCTGTGGCAGCAGCTAATTCTGAGATTGTGCCGGAAACCTTGTTCATTCTTTCTATAATTTCCTGTAAAAAATCACCTGCAGATTTTACTGATTCTTTACCGATTTTTGTCTTTTTTGCACCATTTTGAGCGCTTTCGGCAGCAAGTTTTATATCCTTTTGAATTTTCTGAATCGTATTTCCAATTTCGCCGGTAGCCGATTGTGTACGGTCAGCTAATTTTTTCACTTCATCAGCTACAACGGCAAATCCTCTTCCGTGTTCGCCTGCTCGCGCAGCTTCAATGGCAGCATTTAGAGCAAGTAAGTTTGTTTGATCTGCTACTTCGTTTATAACTTTTAATATTGCATCAATTTCTTCACTGCTTTTATACAATTCTTCAATGATATTTTTTGAGTTATTCACTGAACTTTCAATAGCACTCATCTCATCAGTCGTTTTAGAAAATATCCGACCGAGATAATTTACCTTTTCATCTACTTCATTAGTTCTTTGAGAAACATTAGAGGCACGGTGACTATTTTCATCGATAATTTGATTTAAATGCGTTATGTCTGAGTTTACATTATACAGATTGTTATTTTGTAGTTCTAAATTGTCTGAAATTTGCATGGTTGTAGCCAATATTTGTTGACTTGCTGCTGCTGTAGTTTGTATTGAATCGATTTCTTCTTGAACTACATTTCGTAAATTCTCAATTGTATTACAAAGTACATTTGCCAACTCTTTCCCATGTCTTCCAAAAATATCAGTCGATTCATGAAGTTTAATTGTTAAGTTATAATTGCCAATTTCCAAAATAATAGATTTAAATTTTTCAATTGCTGTTTCTAATTTTTCAAACTCCTTATTAACTTCTTTAGATTTCAATAATTCATCATGTTCCCGTTTCAGCTTTGTAAAGGTTTCATTTATTTTGATGCTTGCTTCTTTTAATTCATTTTCAGACTTATTTAATATTTGGACCTTCTTTTCCACTTCATCTTGTTTAACACCTGCAAAATAAGCTAACCCTCCTAAAAAAATTGGAGCTGATGTGATGATCCATAAAAGTGGATCAGATAATACCAAATTTACCGCTTTGTCGAATCCGAATTCAAAATACCTTATTAAAAAAGCAACTACTGGGAAGATGAATCCAAAACAAAAACCACAAATAAAATATTTGTTTTTATTGTTCATTTTTAAGCCTTTCTAAGTCAACTTGTTATCATATAATCGCAGTTATTTTAGAAAAGTTAATAACATGATTCTAATTGGATTCCACTCCAATAATCAAAAAATATAACTCTTAAAATCCTTTGGAGTGTTTTTTCTAGAAATGGATTTTACAATTTGAGAATTTTAGTCAGGGAAAAAGAGCATCTTTTAGAAACACTATTTGACGATTCCATTTGGTTTTGTTTTCATAATTATGAATTACCACTATAAGAGAAAATCCAATGCTGTCGAGGTCCACAGGGATAGTCTCAAAAGGGCCATTCTGTTCGTCATGGTGAATTGTTTCGGATTACCCAAATAATAATAAATATAAGGATCTTACATTAAACAACAATGATAAATATTTAGTCGTTCCTTATGAACAAGTAAATCCGAGATAAAGATAGTCATTAATGA